>CAITOG010000091.1 GCA_903893955.1 uncultured Actinomycetes bacterium | reverse complement strand
GGCCGACCACGCCAAGCTCGTCGCCACCGGAGCGAACGGCGCCAACCCGGGGCGGTTCATGATCTTCGGCGACTCGATGGCGGTGACGCTCCGCAGGGGCCTGCGACTCGACGCGCAGTCCGTCTGGGGGGTCGAGCCACAGTTCACCCACGCCGAGCTCGGCTGCGATCTCGACCCTGAGCTGCGGGTCATCCTCCAAGGCGTCGTCACCCCAGCGACCCAGGGCTGCAGCAACTGGCCCGATCGCTGGACCGCCGCCATCGCAGCGCAAGATCCTGAGGTCGTCGGCATCCTCCTCGGCCGCTGGGAAGCGCTCGACCACGAGCTAAACGGTCGATGGGTCCACGTTGGGCAGCCTGCGTGGGACACACACCTCGCCGAGAACCTCGATCGTGCGATCAACATCGCCAGCTCCCAAGGCGCCAAGGTGCTCCTGTTCACGATGCCCTACATGGATCCTCCCAAGGAGCTCGATGGCACCACATGGCCTGAGAACCTGCCGGCGAGGACGGACGCGTACAACAGGGTCGTGCGCCAGGTGGCCGCCGCTCACCCTGGCACCGTCACCGTCTTCGATCTGAACCACGTGCTCGGTCCCGATGGGCGCTACGTGGCCACGATCGATGGGATCACCATGCGGTGGGCCGATGGCATCCACCTCTCCAAGCAGGCTGGCATGTGGCTGCGGCCCCGCATCTACCCGGTCGTCGACGAGCTGGCCATGACGGAGCGGCTCGCGGCGCTGCATCGATGAGCACAACCTCCTGTTGCGGGCCAGACTGAGCATCATGAAGCTCCGCATCTTTCTCGAACCCCAGCAGGGGGCCACCTACGACGATCAGCTGGCGATCGCACGAGTCGCTGAGGAGGAGGGGTTCGACGCGCTCTTCCGCTCCGACCACTACCTCAAGATGGGGAGCGCCACCGGCCTGCCAGGCCCGACCGACGCGTGGATCACCTTGGCTGGCCTCGCCAGAGAGACATCGCGAATCCGGCTGGGCACGCTGGTCACCTCTGCCACCTTCCGCCTCCCTGGGCCCCTCGCCGTCGCCGTCGCGCAGGTCGATGCGATGAGCGGGGGTCGAATCGAACTCGGGCTCGGCGCTGGCTGGTACACCGAGGAGCACACTGCGTACGGGATCGGCTTCCCGGAGCTTGGGGCTCGATTCGAGCGACTGGCGGAGCAGCTCGAGATCATCACCGGTCTCTGGCAGACCCCTGTTGACGCCAGCTACTCGTTCGCCGGCTCGCACTACGAGCTCACCGACTCACCGGCGCTGCCCAAGCCTGTCCAAACTCCGCGCCCTCCGGTCATCGTCGGCGGCGGTGGTCCGAAGCGGACCCCGGCGCTTGCGGCCAGGTTCGCCGACGAGTTCAACACCCCGTTCCTCCAGCCAGACGACGCCCGCTCGCAGTTCGGGCGGGTGGCGGCCGCGTGCGAGGCGATCGATCGGGACCCGACGAGCCTCCGCTACACCTCAGCGCTCATCGTCTGCTGCGGCGAAGACGAGACCACCGTCGCACGGCGGGCAGCGGCATGCGGTTGGAAGGTCGACGACCTGCGAGCCTTCGGTGCGTGCGGGTCTCCCCACGAGGTGGCGGAATCGATCGCGAAGTGGCGAGATGCAGGTGCCTCGACGGCCTACCTGCAGATCCTCGACCAGAGCGATCTCGACCACGTCCGGCTTATCGGCCGAGAGGTCGCACCCCTCTTGGCCTAGCTCGGGGGCGTCGAGCGTGGCCGGCCAGGCGCCTCTGGTCGCCGCCGACCGCCGAGGCGCTGCGCGATGACCAGCATGGCCACGGCGAAGAGGATCGAGATCACGGCAAGGGTCAGGTGGACCACCCGGAAACCGACGGAGTGCACATGGTCGACCGCCATGTTGCGGACCAGCACCGCCCACACCCACAGCGTCCAGAGCGCTGCAATCCTGAGCACCCATGCGGCGGTCCGTCCCACACGAGCACCCTAACGTCGCTGATGTCCACGGCGAGACGTGAGCAGCCAGAACACCTGCTGGACGCCTGCGCTCGGTTCCTCAGCCTCGTCGAAATAGCGCAGCCACAGCCTCAGCGGCGCGTGCCCAGGAACGAACCTGCGCCGCCTGCCGAGCACGCTCACCCATCAACGCCACGCCGGCGCGATCAGCCGCCAACTGCTCAAGCGCCTCCCCGAGCACACGTGGCTCCCGATCGACGAGCACACCACAGTCGGCATCGGTGATGAACGATGGTGCTGACCCGACTCGGGTCGAGACCAGCGCCAGACCCGAGGCCGCCGCCTCGAGCAGGGCTAGCGAATCGGCCTCATAGTCGGAGGCACAGACGTAGACGTCGGCCATCTGGTCGAGTCGCTCAACGTCCCTCCGCGGGCCGAGCAGATGGACTCGATCCTTGACGCCCGAATTGGCGGCCACCTCGCCGGCCCGAGCGAGATCGCCAGATCCAGCAGCGACAAGAACCGTCGATGGCGATGCCTGGAGCGCTTCGATGGCGATGCCGAGGCCCTTCCGCTCGAAGTCACCGCCAACGAACAGGGCAACGAACTGCTCGTTGGCGATGCCCAACGAATCTCGCTCGATCGATCGCACCGTGGCATCCGGCGCGAAGCGCGTGGTGTCGACACCATTCGGCGTGACCGCCACCGCCACCCCGGGGTAGAAGGCCCGCACCTCGTCGGCCGTCGCCTCAGAGACCGCCGCGGCGATCCCGAGTCGGCGAGGCCGATAGCAGTGGAGCTCAGCCCTGAGCGCCATCCAGCGGAGCAGCCCTGAGTTCAGCCGTCGGATTGGTGGCGCTCCAGTTGGCGCCAGCTTGCCGCCGCGAGCGGCCACGACGGCGGCCGAGAGCGTGTGGATGCTGGCCACGTCGACTCGTCCGCCCACGATGGCCCCACAGGTGTGGACCACGTCCCCCATGGCCCGCAGGCGCCGCAGCCGTCTCGTCGCAGCCAGATAGAACGCGGCGAAGCGCAGAGGCGCAGGCGTGGTCGGGACTCGGATCCGCTCGAAGGCGATGACGCCCTCGAGCGAAGGATCGAGCCGGCACGCGACAGCGATGACCTCGAACTCGTCTCTGAGCTCATGGATCAAGCGGACGTGCACCGTCTCCATGCCGCCATCGCTGGCGTCGAGCGAATGGGCGACCACGATCAGCCGTGGTCGAGGATGCGTCGTCATCGAGCCGAGGCTACCGATCCCATCGGGTTCGTCACCATGAAAGCTCAACTCTCATCGCCAAGTGCTGCATCGTCGGCCGCTTCGGCGAACTTGGCTGCCATCGTCGGGTTCCCCTTGGTGAGCTTCTTGATGGTCAGATCATCTGCCTTGTTGTTGGCAAGGCGAAGATTGTTCTCTGAGCCGAGGAGGGCGTCCTTGGTCTTCTGCAGGTGGTCGATCGTCTTGTCGATCTCGTCGATGGCGGTCTTGAACTTCCGAGATGCCAGGTCGTAGTTTCGAGCGAATCCCGTCTTGAATGTCTCGAGCTCTCGCTCGAAGTTCGTGATGTCAAGATTCTGCTCTTGGACTCGCGCCAGCTCGGTCCGGTATTCGAGGGTGCTCTGCGCTGCGTTCCGCAGCAAGGTGATGATCGGGATGAAGAACTGAGGTCGAACGACGTACATCTTCGGATACCGATGGGAGACGTCGACGATGCCGACGTTGTAGAGCTCGTTGTCAGGCTCGAGCAATGAGACGAGCACCGCGTACTCGCACCCTTTCTCACGCCGATCCTTGTCGAGCTCCTTGAAGAAGTCCTCGTTCTTCTTCTTGGTGGCCGTCGCATCCGACTCGTTCTTCATCTCGAACATGATGGAGATGAACTCGGTGCCGGCCTCGTCGTGATCGCGGAAGATGTAGTCGCCCTTCGAACCGCTCCGAGCGTCGTTGTCCTTTTCGAAGTACGCGCGAGGAAAGCCAGCGGCGCGCAGCTGGTTGAACTCGATTTCGCAATGCTGCTCGAGCGACTCACCGACCATCTTCGTCGATAGCTTGGCCTTGAGGTCACGGTAGTAGGCCACCTGCTCGTCGCGTGCCGCGAGCTCGGCGGTGTACTTGTCCCTGAGCGTCGACTCGAGGAGCTGTCGCTCAGTGTCCTTCGCAGCCAGATCCCGAGCGAGATCATCTCGCTCCTTGGAGACATCACTCACCGCCTGGGTCAGGGCGAGCTGCATCGAGACGTCGCTCGACTTGAGCTCCGCCTTGAGGCGTTCGATCTCGGTGTCCTTGCGAACCGCCTCTTCGCGAAGCTCGTTGGCCGCCTTGAGCGCTGCCAGATCGACCGCTGCCTTCGTCGCCTCGTCGCTCGCCTTGAGCTCCTCCTTCAAGCGCTCGATCTCGATGGCAAGCTTCGCCGCCTCGTCGGTCAGCCTGCTCGTGACCTGCGCTTCGACAAGTGCGATCGCTGACACCTTCTCGCGCTCTGCCAGCGCCAGCTGATCTCGGAGAGCCTTGTCGAACTCGCGGTCCCGCACCTGCGTGGCGATGTCGGCATAGCCCGCCTCGTCGATGGTGAACGCCGTGTTGCAGTGCGGACAGATGATCTCGTGCACAGTCCTCATCCTTCGTGCGCCGCCAGCGTGCCGCTGCCCGGCTCATTCGATGGTCTCACAGAGACGCCCCTTAAGTACCCCTCAGTGAGGACAGTACGCCAGGGGTGTACGTCGACGGCCGACCTTCCATGCGTGGCCCACCTGTGCGGACAAGGACCTCGAGGTCACCTAGCGCTCGAGCAGCCCCAAGCGAACGAGGCTCTCACCTGTTGCCACCACCGCGTCCTCCTTGGAGCGTGGCGCCCAGCCGAGGACCGAACGGGCCTTGGCGTTGCTGGCCTCCTTGACCTCACCGAGCTCCGGGACGATCTGTCGAAGCGGCTTGTCGAACAGCGCCGCGATCCGGACCCCGACGTTCGGAATTGACCGACGCGGGATCTTCGCGCCTGCGTCGCCCAGGTGCTCCTTCAAGATGGCGCCCATCTGCTTCATGCTCAGGACCCCATCGGCCGTGACCACGAAGCGCTCGCCTGCTGCTGGCGGGGTCGTCATCGCCAGCAGGTGGGCTGCAGCCACGTCGCGCACGTCGACCGCCTGCATGCTCAGGTTCGGGTAGCCAGGCAGTTCGCCCGCCACGATCCGACGGACGATCTCGATCGACGATGCGAAGTCCCGGCCGAGCACTGGGCCGAAGATGCCGACAGGGTTGATGACAGCCAGCTCGAGCTCACCACCCTCCTCGTCGATGAACCGCCAGGCAGCCTGTTCCGCCAAGGTCTTCGACTTCACGTAGGCAGAGACGCCTGGCCCGTCGATGTTGGTCCAGTCATCCTCAGTGAAGAGCCGGTCGACGTGCTGGTGGCCGTAGCCGACCGCGGCGAACGATGAGGTCAGAACCACACGACGCACCTGGGCATCTCGTGCCGCCCGCAGGACGCGCAGCGCCCCTTCCCGAGCCGGGACGATGAGCTCATCCTCGTGCGCTGGGATCTCAAGCGGGAACGGGGACGCTACGTGGAGCACGAAGCTGCAGCCCTCAGCCGCCGCAACCCATCCTTCATCGCTCGTGAGATCCGCCTCGACGAACGAGAGCGTGCCATCCGCCCTGCTGCCCGCCTCCTTGAGGTTCGCCCGGACCGCCGACTCACGGTCGAGCGAGCGCACTGTCGTGCGGACCTCGAAGCCTTGGTCGAGGAGCTGGGCAATGCAGTGGCCGGCGAGGAAGCCGGAGCCGCCGGTGACGAGGACGAGGTTGTCAGACATGATGCTCGGACCCTATGTCCCGCTCGACGTCCCTGGCGCCTCGAGCAGGGACGACACCGCGGCGGCGATCGCCCTGGGCTCATCTCGTGGCAGGAGATGCCCGGCTCCAGGCAGCACAACGAGACGAGCATCTGGCAGGTTCATCGCCAGATCGCGACCCGCTGAGAGTGGGACGACGTCGTCGACCTCGCCCTGGATCACGACCACCGGGCATCGAACCTCCCTTCGTCGAGCTTCGATGGCGTCCTCATGCTCCACGAGGAAGCGCTGCTCCGCCAAGAAGGTTCCTCGAGACTCGAGGAGCCACGTCGTCGGCGTGACCGGGACGTTCGTCGCCAGTCTGGTCCGCCCACCGAGATGGGCGACCACCGGAGCGATCAGCCCATAGGCCAACAACGAGGCCGACGAGATCGGACCCCCGACGACCGGCGCCGCCATCACACGATCGACCCAGACGACCGACCCCCGTCCACCCACGCCAGCCACGAGGACGAGACCTGCAATCGCCTCTGGGTGATCGGCGGCCATGAGGAGTGCGACGGCTGACGCGTAGGAGTGCGCCACCACGATCGCTGGCGTGGCCTCTCGCTCCCCGAGCAGCTCGACGAGCTGTGCTGCTTGGTGACCCGGCGGTGATGTGGGCGCGTCGCTGCGCCCGTAGCCGGGGCGATCGATGCTGAGCACCCTGGCGCGCCCCGTCAGGAGGTCCTTGACCGGGGAGAGGTGCTCATGGGTTCCTGGCTGACCGTGCAGGAGCAGGACACACGGCCCGCTCCCCGACTCGTCGACGAAGATCGAGCCGGTGCCTGCCACCTCAGCCGAGGTTGACGACGGCTTTGCGCACGCCGCGGACCTGCCCCTGGGAGAACTCGACATCATCGGGGTCGGCCAAGGAGAAGGAGTCGAAGCGAGCAAGGAACTCCTCGATGGCGACTCGCATCTCCATGCGGGCGAGGTTCGAACCGAGGCACCGGTGGATCCCGAGGCCGAAGGCCGCGTGCCGGTTGACCTTGCGGTCGATGATCACCTGATCGGGGTCCTCGAAGACCTCCGGGTCACGGTTCGCAGCCGGGAACGACAGGAGGATCCAGTCGTCCTTCTTCATCGGGCAGCCGTTGTAGTCGAAGTCCTCCTTGACCAGGCGTGCCATGTTCACCGGTGCGTAGGCCCTCAGGAACTCCTCGATAGCCAGCGGCATGAGCTCAGGCTCGTCGCGCAGGCGCTGTGCCTCCTCAGGGTGCTGGGCGAGGTGCCACAACGAGGAGCCGATCGCCGACCAGGTCGTGTCGATGCCGGCCACGATCAAGAGGACCATGGTGCCGAAGATGTGCTCGGGAGCCAGTGGCTGCCCGGCGATCTCTGCGTTGAGCAGGAACGACGTCAGGTCATCACGAGGGTCTTCGATGTGCTCGTTGATCCGGGCCTCGAAGTACTCCATGATCGGCTGGAAGTCTTCGATGCGCTCCTCAACCGGCTTGTCGACGGCCTCAAGGATGGTGTGCACGAACTCGCGGAAGCGCTCTTCGTCCTCCTGGGGGAAGCCCACCATGTGCGCGATCACGAGGGTCGGGATGTGCTCCGCGTAGTCCTTCGAGATGTCGATCTGCGACTTGCCCACGAACGGATCCAGGAGGCGAGCACAGAGCTTGCGGGTGAAGTCCTCGTAGGGACCGATGGCCTTCGGAGCGAACGCCGGCTGCATGAGTCGCCTGGCGATGGCGTGGAAGGGCGGGTCGGAGCTGATCGGGGGGGCGACGCCCATCGGAGCCGGCGGGGCGTCCTCGCCGGGTCGGCCGTTGCCAATCACGACGGTGCGCGAGGTGAAGTGCTCGGTGTCGTGGGCGATAGCCGAGACATCGGCGTACCGGGTCGGGAGCCACGCGCCCCCGTAGCGCTCGGTGTGTGCCACCGGGCAGCGCTCGCGAAGGTCATCCCAGATGGGGAACGGATTGGCGACCCACTCTGGGTCGGTGTGGTCGAAGTCGGTGGCGAAGTCCTCGACAGGTGGCTTAGAGATGGTCATGGTCGTGCTACTCCGTGATCTCGATGGCGTACTCGGGACAGTTCTGTTCGCACAGGCGGACAAGCTCCTCCTGATCGGCGGGGACGGTGCCATCGCCGATGACGATCCCCTGGCCGAGGTCGTCGGAGTCGAAGACTGCCGGGGCCGTCGAGAAGCAGCGACCGTGCCCCTCGCACTTGTCTGGATCGATCGAGACCTTCACGGTGCCCCCCCTTATGCGTGACTACGACTGTGAGACTAATCCGGTCTCGGTGTCTCATTCAAGGCATGTCGAAGATCAGTGGACCTTGCGCTCTCGACCGGCCCAGAAGGGCTCGCGGAGCTTCGCCTTCTGGAGTTTGCCGGTCGCCGTCCGGGCGAGCTCGTCGCGGAACTCGATGCGACGAGGGATCTTGTAGCCCCCGAGGTGCTCACGGGCGAAGGTGATGATTTCGTCAGCCCCGAGGTCGGTGCCGTCGGTGACCACCAGCGCTGTCACGAGCTCGCCCCATCGCTCGTCGGGGATCCCGATCACCGCCACCTCACGGATGTGGGGGTGGTGCAGGAGCGCATCTTCGACCTCGATCGACGAGACGTTCTCTCCGCCCGAGATGATGACGTCCTTCTTGCGGTCGGTGATCGTCAGATACCCATCCTCGATGGTCCCGCCGTCGCCGGTGTGGAACCACCCGTCGCTGAGCGCTTCCTCGGTGGCGGCGGGGTTGTCCCAGTACGACGACAGCACGGTGTTCGACCGAGCCAGCACCTCTCCGTCAGGGCTCACCGACAGCTCGGTGCTGAGGCTGGGCGCACCGGCCCGACCGAGCAGGCGCGCCCGTTCGTGCGTGGTGAGCTCGTCGTACTCTGCGCGTGACCGGTTCACCGTGAGCACCGGCGAGGTCTCGGTCAATCCATAGATCTGGATGAACTCCCATCCGAGCTCGAGCTCGACGGCTTCGATGGTGGTCGTCGGCGGTGGGGCGCCTGCGACCACCACGCGAACTCGATCCCGACCCGGTATCGGCCCCTCCCAGGTGGCGGCGGCCTCGAGGACCATGGTGATGACCGCCGGGGCACCGCACAGGAGCGTCACGCCCTCGTCCTCGATGCGCCGCAGGATCTCGGCGCCATCGACCTTGCGCAGCACCACGTGGCGACCGCCCATGCCGGTCAGACCGAATGGCATCCCCCACCCGTTGACGTGGAAGAGCGGCAGCGTGTGGAGGTAGACGTCGCGGTCGCTCACCCCAAGGTGGAGCGAGAACGTCACGGCATTGACCCAGAGGTTCCGATGGGTCAGCTGGACGCCCTTTGGACGTGCCGTGGTGCCTGAGGTGTAGTTGATCGTTGCTGTCGCTCGCTCGTCAGGCACCCACGGCGCCGGGGTGCGGCCGGTGGGGTAGAGCAAGTCGTCATCATCGCCGAGCACGAAGGTCCTCGGGTGGCCGAGACCAGCGGCAAGGTCGGCGAGCTCCGGATCGACCAGCAAGACCTCGGCGCCCGAGTGCTCGACGATGTAGGCGACCTCTTCTTCGACGAGCCGAAAGTTGATAGGAACCAGCACTCGGCCGGAACCGCAGCAGCCGTAGAACGACAGCAGCATCCTCGCCGAGTTCTGGGAGATGATCGCCACCCGGCCACCGACCGCCACGCCGAGATCATCGAGCCAGGCCGCGTGCCCCTTCGCTCGATCATCGAAGCCAGCCCACGTGAGCGGCCCGATCGGAGGAGCTGGCTGGTCAGGCTCGTCGACGACCGCGACTCGGTCTGGGTAGACCTGCACGGCTCGGCGCAGGAAGTCATTGATGCTCAGTGGTCGCTCCACGCGCTCCCCCTTCGTGGCTGGTGGCTGGCTCAGCCGTCGTCGATCGCCATCGTCCGCTCGAGGTGCTCGATGACTACCTCGAGCGCAGCCTCGGCGGCCGCAAGCTGACCGACCTGCAGTGAGAAATCGTGCCAGAGCGGCGACGCCACCGACAACGTGACCCCGTCGGCTTGGGAGAGCCGTGCGGCATCAGGGGCCAAGATGTCATCGGAACCGCCCTGCACGAGGGTTGGCGGCAGCCCACCCACGTCGCCGAGCAGCGGCGAGACCCTCGGCTCGTCGAGGTGCCCTGCTGCGTAGGCCACCGCACACATCGCCAGCCACTCAGGGTTGAGCAGGGGATCTCGCTTGACGAGTGCAGGCTCGTCGAGGCGGTCGACGGTCAGGTCGAGCCACGGCGACAGCAAGACGAGCGCCGCCGGGAGCGAGAGCGATGCCTTGCTCCGGTCTTGCGTCGCAACCAGCGCCAGGTTGGCCCCGGCCGAGTCGCCGCTGAGCGCGACGGTGGCGGGGTCCCAACGAGCGAGGACGTCAGCCAACACAGCCTCGGTGTCGTCGAGCCCAGCCGGGAAGGGATGCTCAGGCGCCAATCGGTAGTCGGGGACGACCACCTCGATGCCGAGCCTGTCGGCCAGCGCCCCGGCCCAGCCGCGCACAGCCGCGGGCGAGCCCACGGTGAACCCACCACCATGGAGGTGGACGAGCGTGCCCTTGGGCTCTCGCCCGATCGGTGACAGCACCTCGACAGGCACGCCGGCGACCACGTCGGTCGAGACCTCGATCGATTTCGGCGCCTTGATCCCTCCAGTGGCGCGCTCCATGCGCGCCCGCTGCTTGGTCCATGGCAGCGACGGGTTGAGGACGAGGCGCCGCATCAGCGCCGCAGTGCGACGAGCGGCGACTACGGGCACGTGTGGGCTCATGCGTCCGCCAGCACCGAGGCGGGCCGCACCTGGAAGTCGAGCAGGTCGGCGTCCGAGAGCAACCGGCGGTACCGCCAGGTGGCGTCTGGCCAGTTGTTCGTGTTGCGACCGCCGGTGGTGTACCAGCTGTGGCAACCGGTGACCCATGCGGTCGTCGAGCTCTTCTCCACGATCATCGCCTCCCACGCTGCCTCAGCCGAGGCGCGTACCTCCACGACCGCGATGTCGGCATGGCGAGCCTTCTCGAGCAGTCGAGTGATGTAGCGAGCCTGAGACTCGAGCATGTAGACGATCGAGTTCGCACCCAGGTTGGTGTTGGGGCCATAGAGCAGGAAGAGGTTGGGGAAGCCAGCGGTCGCCACGCCACGGAACGCAGCCGCCCCGTCAGCCCAGTGCTCCGTCAGCTCGACACCCTCCTTGCCGACCACCGTCATCGGCGTCAGGAACTCGGTCGCCTTGAAGCCAGTCCCGTAGATGAGGACATCGACCTCGTGCTCGGTGCCATCGGCGGTCACGACGCTGGTGGGGGTGATCCGTTCGATCGGCGAGGTCTCGACGGTCACGTCGTCTCGAACCACCATCGGATACCAGTCGTCTGCGATGAGCGCCCTCTTGCAGCCGAGGTCGTAGTCAGGGGTGCACACCTCTCTGAGCTTCGGGTCGGTGACGATCGACGTCATGTAGGTGCGCCACTGCGCTGTGACGCGCTGTCGCAGCTTGGGGCTCTTGATGATGGCGTTCCCGAACACCTCGTTCAACACGAAGTTCTTCGCTCGTGCCGGGAGCTGGGCTGGTGGAGCGATCGAGTACAGACGGCGCCGCCACGGAGGGGTTACCGGGTCGGGCTTGGGAAGGACGTAGGGGGCAGAGCGCTGGAAGATCGTGGTGCTGGCGGCCATCTTGGCCACCTGGGGTCCGAACTGGATGACGCTGGCGCCGGTGCCGACGATGCCCACCCGTCGATCTGCCAGGTCGACACCGTGGTCCCACCGAGCCGAGTGGAAGGCAGGCCCGGCGAAGGTCCCAATGCCATCGACGTCGGGGTAGGCCGGCTGGTTGAGCTGTCCGACCGACGAGATCACCACGCGAGCATCGACCTTTCGGCCATCAGCCAGCGACACCAGCCATCTCCCGGTCGAGTCGACCCAGGTCATCTCTTCGACCATGGCGTTGAACCGGAGCTTGGGTCGAAGGCCATAGGCGTCGACCACCTCCTCGATGTACTCGAGGATCTCCGCCTGCTGGGGGTACTTGCGGCTCCAGACGTGGGGATGGAAGGAGAAGGAGTACAGCGCTGAGGTCACGTCGCAAGCTGCCCCGGGGTAGGTGTTGTCTCGCCAGGTCCCACCGACGCCGTCGGCTCCCTCGAGGATGATGAACGGCCCGATCCCGGCCTTGTCCAACTCAACGGCCATGCCGAGACCGCCGAAGCCAGACCCGATGATTGCGACGTCAACTCGCTCCATGCGTCTCCCCTCCCCGAGCGTCATCTCGTCGACGCTAGTGCCAGGTCACGCGACACGTCGGCGGCGGCTCAGCGTCGGAGCCACACTCTTGAGAACACTCCGGTCGTCTCGTTGACCCACCTCGTCGGGCGCCATCCCGCCGCCTTGAGGGCAACATCAGCGGCGGTGGGCAGGAGGAGCCGACCAGTCGGTCCCCAGCGACGTGCAGCCCACGGGTCGACCGCCCAGCCCGTCACGCCGATCTCGAAGACCCTCGTGGTCGAGACCGGCAGGGCGCGGAGTCCTGGCACCGAGCGCACCGCCGCTGCGTAGGGTGCCGTCCCCGTCGAGGGGTTCCTGCGCACCCACACCTCCGCGAGCACTCGAGGCGGGTCGAGCGAGACCGAGTAACCCGCCGGAGCCGACGCGGTGGCGGCACGATCGGTATGAATGGCGAAGGGGCTCAGCCCGGCGAACGCCCATGTGGCCACATTCCGGCGGTCGACCACGATGGCGTCACCGGGGTGGAGCCGTGGACCGATGACCTTGACCAGCTTCGACACGTCCTGGTTCGGATACCAGGCACGCTCGTGCCATGCGAAGCGAGCTGCGAAGATGCCGACCACCACGGCCGCCATCACCGCGCCGACGCTCCTCGCTCGCAAGCTCGGCAGCAGTGGCGCAACGAGCCGGGCGAGCCGCTCGACCCCGACGACGACCAGCGCCAAGATCGCGGGGTACCAGACCAGGTCACCTCGGCCGCTGCCGAGCGGAGCGGCGCCGGCCAAGAACAGGACGATGGCCACGATGACGACCAGGGCAGACGCGAGCAGGCTGCGGTCATGGGCGCGTGCCTCGTTCACGAGCGATCGGGCCACGGGGATGAGCAGGACCACCAGGAGCAGTGCCTCGGCCAGCGCCAGCAGGAGGGCCAGATCGAGCGCGGTGCCGGTGAGCAGATCCCGGGTGAGCGACTGTGGTCGTGCCATCGGGGTGCCGAGGAGCCCATGGCCGAGCCCCGCAGCAGCGGTGCCGACGACGATGCTGAGGTGACGACTCGTCAACGGTGCCACCACCAACAGGTGGGCACGGACCCAGGTGGCGTGCACAGCCGTAGGCAACCGCCCGATCACGATGACGGCCACGACGCCGCTGAGCACCACTGTGACCAAGCCAGCAGCGGCGGTCATCGCACGCTGCCGCCGCTCAAGGAGGCAGAGCACCACGAGCGCGGACCAGCACGCCAGCACGACCGCGACCAACTCGACTGCGAGCACGCTCGCCATCACGCTCATCACCGCCAGCCCCATCAGGCCGAGCGGCGTGGTCCGGCGACGAACGAGCTCCGTCACGAGGAGCAGGAGAGCAGCGGCGAGCATGGCGAGCTCGTACTCACCGAGGTGGACGGCGTACTCGATGGCGGCGGGCGAAGCAGCCCCCATGCCTGCCATGACGAGGGCGGCCCAGCGAGGCCGACCGAGTGAGCGAGCGAGCGCATAGAGAACGACCAGGCCTGCGACAGCGGCGCCGAGCGGGAGAAGCTGTGCGAACCACGTGGCGGACGGACGCAACATCGTCCACGAGCGCTGGAGCAGCATGGCGCCCGGCGCGCTGCCCGTCATCTTGAGTGCGGTCGAGAAGCTGGCTCGAGCAGGTAGGGCGAACAGGGAGTCGTCGTAGAACAGGTCTCCACGGGTCAACCCTGGGATGCGCACCACGGCGCCGAGCACGACGATGAGACTGAGCAGGGCTGGCGTCGCCCAGCGCCGCCGGTCGAGGACACTTCCCGAGGCGTCCTCGCCCTCGAGCGTCACGCCCTCGACGACGCTCATCGAGCCAGCACAACCGATTGCGAGCACGTCGAAGCCACGACCAGAAGGTCGCAGGTGCATCGCTCAGCCATCGGCATCCGCCGCCTCGATCTCCTGGCGGGTGATCCCGAGCATGAAGAGCACCGCATCGAGGTACGGCACGCTCAGCGCGGTGTCTGCTGCCTCTCTGACGACGGGGCGAGCGTTGAAGGCGATCCCGAGGCCGGCTGCTCTGAGCATGTCGATGTCGTTGGCGCCATCGCCGACCGCCACCGTCTGGCTCACCGGGATCCCCACGTCGTCGGCGAAGCGAACCAGCGCCGCCGCCTTGCCGGCCCGGTCGACCACCTCGCCGGTGAGCCGGCCCGTGAGCCTGCCGTCGACGACCTCGAGGCTGTTGGCGGCAAGGTAGTCGATCCCGAGTTCCTCGAGCACCGGCGCGATGACCTGCACGAAGCCCCCCGAGACCACCGCCGTGCGGTAGCCGAGCCGGTGGAGCGTGCGCAGCAAGGTCCGCGCACCTGGCATCAGCTCGAGGTCTGCCGCCACTGCAGCCAGCGCACCGACCTCGAGGCCCTCGAGGAGCGCCACCCGATCGGCAAGGGCATCGCCGAACTCCAGCTCGCCAGCCATTGCCGCCTCGGTGATGGCTGCGACCTCCGCCTCGAGCCCGAGGTGGCTCGCCAACTTGTCGATCACCTCGCCCTTGAAGAGGGTCGAGTCGGCATCCATGACGATGAGTCGCTTGGCTCTGCGATGGAGGCCGGCCCGCTGGACGGCGATGTCGACTGCCTGGTCGACCGCGACCCGGCCGAGGGCGGTGCGGAGCTCGTCAGGGTCAGGGCCACGAACGAGCAGCTCGTAAGCGAAGACGGGGTAGTCGGCGAGTCGGATGATTCGCTCGACGTCCCCACCGCAGCTGGCGATCGATCGGAAGGCGGCTGCCAGCGTCGATGCCTCGAAGCTGGGCGCGACCAAGGTGACGAGCAGTCGACGGCCTTCGATTGCGATTCGCTGCTCTGAGGAAGCCACGTCGATGCTGACGTCATGAGCGGCAGCCACCGCTGCTACCGCCTCAGTCAGCTCAAGCTGGCCGATCCCCTGGTTCAAGACGACCTCGATGCACAGTGCGAGATGGCCTCGGATCGTGATCTGCCCGACGTCGGTGACCGATTGGGCCGCGTCTGCCACGGCGTCGAACACCGCCGCTGCGAGGCCTGGGTGGTCTCGACCATCGATCGTCAGGGTGTAGCGGTCGTCGGCCACACCCGCAGGTTAGGTCAGCCGCCTCGCTCAGCGGGCCGAGGGTCGCGCCCAGCCCTCGCCCTCGACATAGCGCCGCAGGATCCTGGCCGGCACGCCCCCGAGCACGCAGTGGTCGGGGAACTCTCCCGACACCACCGCACCGGCAGCGACGACGGTGTTGGCACCGAGCACCGTGCCGGGCAGGATCACGCAGTTCGCTCCCAACCAGCTGCCAGCGCCGATCTTGACAGCAGCCTCAGCCGGCCACTGGCGGCCAATCGGCGCATCTGGATCGTCGTAGGTGTGGTTCTGGTCAGTGATGTAGACGTAGGGACCGGTCTGGATATCGTCGCCGATCTCGATCGACCAGTGGCCGATGATGTGGCTGCCTCGACCGATGATGCAGCGCGACCCGATCGACACCACCGGGCTCGTGGGCATCTCCTGCCCGGGCGCCATCCCGGCGGTGATCGCCGTGTTCGGGCCGACCAATGTGCCCTCGCCGATCGAGAGGTACCGCTCGTTGTAGATGACGCCTTGGGGCCACAGAAGCGCTGTGCCGCGTCCAAAGTGGAGGAAGCGCCGGGCCGGGTCGTCGTCAGGGCCGATCGCACCGAGCTCCTGCGCCACTTCTCGGCCCCACCGGAGGCCAGCGGCGAGCCGACGACGGAGGGGCGGTGGAAGGCGACGAGCGAAGGTCACCCCCGAAACCTAGCCAAGGCGACCCCTCCCCGAAGTGCGACCGCCGATAGCATCGTCAGGTGGACGGATCCCCCCTCTCGCGTCGCCGTCTCCTTGCCGCTGGTGGCCTGCTCGGGACCGGGGGACTGCTCGCATCGTGCAGTGATGCAAGCAGCTCGTCGTCGTCATCGACCTCCACGACGTCGCGGTCCGCTCCGTCGACGCCCGCAACGAGGACCATCCACGGCGTGACCGTCCCGATCGCCCAGTGGGTC
>CAITOG010000090.1 GCA_903893955.1 uncultured Actinomycetes bacterium | reverse complement strand
CTCCGCCCACAGACCTCCCCACCAGGCTCTGTCCTCAGGTGATTCGAAGATCCAGGTCGACGTGGTGGCGACCACGTCGCGGAAGCCGGCTTCCTCTGCCCACGATCCAAGCGATCGACCAGCGTTGGCATCAGCGTGGTTGCGCTGGGTGACCGCCTGATAGAGCACCATCCACTCGTCGAGCACTTCGCTCGGAGGTGACCACGTGAACGCACTGAAGTCGGCGTCTCGAACGGCGAGGATCCCGCCAGGGCGAAGCACCCGGTGCATCTCACGAAGGGCGGTGATCGGGTCGCTGAGATGCTGGAGCACTTGGTGCGCATAGACGACATCGAAGGCGCCATCTTCGAACCGAAGAGCATAGACATCACCGACCTCGAACGTGAGGTTCCCGCTCTGGCCATCGCCGTGCTCATCTCGGGCGAGCTCGACCGCCGCAGCTGCTGCGTCGATCCCGATGACCTCGCCTGGCGCGACGAGATCAGCGAGCTCTGCGGTGATGGTGCCGGGACCGCAGCCCACATCGAGCAGCGCCATCCCGTTGGCGAGGTGGGGAGCCAGGAACGCGGCGGAGTTGGCCACCGTGCGCCATCGGTGGCTGCGCAGGACTGACTCGTGGTGACCATGTGAGTAGCGATCGACCGGAGGTGCCATTGCGTCGACCCTACCGGTGCGCCACTGTGGCTCTGTTGCGTTGCTCACTGGGCGAGGTGCAATGTGGCCACGTCGAGAGCCACGACGAGCATCACCAGCCCGATGACCGCATCGAGGACACGCCATGTGACAGGTCTGGCCATCACCTTCGCGGCGGCACGAGCGCCAAAGCCGAGGGTCGAGAACCATGCGATCGAAGCGATCGATGCACCGAGAGCGAAGAGCCACCGATGCGCGCCGTACTGACTCCCGATCGATCCGAGCAGCAGGACCGTGTCCAGATAGACGTGGGGGTTCAAGAAGGTGAACGAGAGGGTGGCGATGGCCACCATTCGCCTCGACGAGGTGACCCGTTCCGACGGCAGCAACACCTCTGGGCGCGACGCTCGACGGAAGGAGACGATGGCGAAGCCGACCAAGTAGGCGACACCGACCCAGCGCACCACCTCAAGAAGGGTCGGCGATGCTCGCAGGAGCGAGCCGACACCGCCGATCCCGGCGAAGATCAAGAGGACGTCAGCGCCGGCACAGATGGCGACGGCGAGGCCAACGTGCTGCCGACTGAGCCCGAGCCGCAGGACGTAGGCGTTCTGCGCACCGATCGCGACGATGAGAGAGAGCCCTGTCAGCAGGCCAGCGAGAAGGGCGCCCATGGGCTCTCGATGCTACCGAGCAAGGGGGGGACAGCCCCCACTCAGCTGCAGCGAGTCACGGGCGTCCGACGAGCTCGACCACCGAGGTCGATCCTCTCAGCGCTTCTTCTTTGCCGCGTTCAGCGCGGCGGCCTCGCCGATCAGCGCCAGGAGCGCCTTCTCGTCGATCACCTCGCCTTCGTGGATGTCGATCGCTCGGCGGACGTTGCCGTCCAGGCTCGAGTTGAAGAGACCAGTCGGGTCACGCAGCGCCGCTCCCTTCGCAAAGGTCAGCTTGACTGCGGCCTTGTAGGTCTCTCCGGTGAAGAGCATCCCGTCGTGATACCAGACAGGGACGCCTCGCCACTTCCACTCCTCGACCACATCAGGGATCGCCCGCTTGACGATCGCTCGCACGGAGGCGAGCACGTCACCACGCCAATCTCCGAGCTCCTTGATGCGCTCGTCGATCAGCGCAGCAGGATCCTTCGCCTCATCATTCGCTTGGGTCATGTGACTCCCTCGTCGCCCGGATCCCCTTCTGTTCCTCGGACGACCCTAGGGGAAGTCGGCGCGCTTCGGCGGTGCTGCATGGTCGTCGATGAAGCACTCGTCGAACGACGGGCGCCCGCACCACAGGTCCGATGCCACCGTCGCTCTGGCCCTCTCACCAATGCCGATGCTCTCTGCCATCGCGGTGCGCTTGTGTCGGCCGAGGTCTCGACGCTCCCGTCACGCGTTCGAGCGATCAGACACCAGCAGGTGAACCACGTCGAGCATCAAGCCGGTCCGGGCGAGGAGCACTGATCAGTGCACTGCGACCAGTGTCATCTGGATCGACTTGCGCAGTGATGAGGCCGATCAGTGATCGCACTCGCCGAGCAGCTCATCCATGAGCACGTCGACGCGCCGTGTGATCTGGTCGCGGATCGTCCGAACTTCCTCGATCGATCTCCCTGCAGGGTCGTCGAGCTCCCAGTCCAAGTAGCGCTTTCCCGGGTACACCGGACACGCATCGCCACAGCCCATGGTGACGATGACATCGGCGTCGCGCGCCATCGAGTCGGTGAGCCGGGTCGGGACATTGGCAGAGATGTCGATGTCCATCTCGAGGAGGGCCTCGACAACGGCGGGATTCAGCGTCTCAGCAGGGTCTGAACCAGCAGAGTGGATCGTGATCCTCCCTTCGCTTCGCTGGGCAAGGATCGCAGCCCCCATCTGGGATCGGCCGGCGTTGTGGACGCAGAGGAAGAGGACGGTCGGTGTCGTCGTGTTCATCGGCTAGCTCGCTCCTGATTCGTAGCTCGGCGTGAAGATCTCTTCGGCCTCGGTCGCGGTGAGCCCAGGGAAGAGAGCTCGGATAAGCACCAGGGCGACGGTCGCACCCAGCAGCTGCGCCACGACAAACGCGGGCACCGACGAGGGAGCGATGCCAGCGAAGGTGTTCGAGAACATCCGGCCGAT
>CAITOG010000089.1 GCA_903893955.1 uncultured Actinomycetes bacterium | reverse complement strand
CGTGTGCTCTTCCGATCTCGCTGCGACATCAGCTGCGTGGCCGAGGATTGAGGCCAGCTGCTCGGTGAACATCTCCACCTCACCGGCGGTCAGCTCCAAGCGAGCGAGCTTGGCGACGTGCACCACATCGGCAGCCGAGATGGGCGAGGGTTCGCTCACCTGGCGAGCCGCTCGACGAAGTCGACTGACTGGGTCACGATGAGATCAGCGTCGACGTCGAGTGTGGCGACGTGGAAGCTCTCGTCGAGGACCACCTGATCGACTGATCCTGCGACGTTGGCGATAAGGTGCTCGCCGTTGCTCGGAGCGACCACATGATCGTTGGTGCTCGAGAACAGCAGTACCGGGCAGGAGATGTCACCCAGCCCAGCTGAGGTGACCTCGACTCCCTGGACCAGCGAGAGCAGTGGCTTGAGCGGCGTGCCCGGGTAGCTGCGCTCTTCGACTCCTTGGAGGGAGATGTCCGAGCCGATCGCGTCGAGCACCTCGACTCCGCTGTCGGCGAGTGCCTGGATTCCCGACACCATCTCGTCGTTCCACGGCTCGACGAAAGGATTGACGAGGATGATGCCAGCCACCTCCGGGTGGCGTTCGGCGAGCCAACAGGTCAGCGTCCCGCCCATGGAAAGGCCCGCGATCACGACGGTCTCGGTCCGGCTGGCAAGCGAGTGGAACGCTGCCTCAGCCGCAGCCGACCAGTCAGCGAAGGTCGTCGGCAGCATGTCCTCGAGAGCAGTGCCGTGGCCTGGCAGCAACGGCATCTCGACGCTGTGCCCGGCGTTCGCCATGGCCTCAGCGATGCCTCGGACAGAGAACGGGCTGCCGGTGAAGCCGTGGAGCACGAGCACCCCGACGGGGCCTCCTGCGACGGAAAGTGGTTCACATCCTTCGATAACCGGTGCAGTCATGGGGCCGATGCTACCGGCGCCGCTACCCTGTCGGAAACGGCCTTGACGAAGAGGAGTCGACGTGCCCCATGAGTTCTTGACACCCGAGTGGATCGCTGCGGTCAAGGAGTTGCGCGCCGAGCATCCACACGCAGGCTCGTCAATCCCGGTGGTGGTCAAGATGAACCTTGAGGTCACCGAGACGCCATGGGGCGAGATCGTCCATGCCCACGTGGACTCTTCCGAGGGAGCGCTCATGGTCGATGAAGGTCATCTCGACGACCCTGACCTTCGAGTCACGGTCGACTACGTGACCGCCAAGGCACTCCTCGTTGAGGGCAACCCGCAAGCGGCGATGGGCGCCTTCATGGCTGGCAAGATCCGCATCGACGGTGACATGGCCAAGCTGATGGTGCTCCAGGGGTCTGGACCCGACGAGGACGCGCTGGCGTTCGCCGAGGCGGTCCGTGCGCTGACCAGCTGAATCTGTCAGGAGCCGATAGCTGCGCCCTCGCGGTCCATCTTCTTGATCAGGAACGAGCAGACAACGCCAATCGCGCAGACTGCGGCGCCAACCATGAACGGGACGTGGAACGTCGAGAGCAGGGCAGTGGCATCGCTCGTCCCGAGGAGGCCCTTTCGCCTCGCCACGCCCTGCTGGATCGTGATGAGCACCTGGATCCCTGCGACCTCTCCCACCTGCATCGCCAGCATCTGCGCTGCCGACATCACCCCCATCTCCTCTGCCGCCACGGTGTTGGCCATGGTGGCGCTCGTCGAGGGCATCGCCACGCCCATGCCAAGGCCAGACAACGCGAGGGCCAGGATGATGATCAGCAGCGAGGAGCCCGCCATCAACGTGGCGAACAGGATCATCGAGAGCGTGAGCATGACCGTCCCGGCGATCGCTGAGGTCCGCTCGCCGATCTTGACCGCCAGATAGCCGGCGAGCGGCGAAGAGATCGCGAACGCCAGGGGTCGCGCGATGGCAACGCCACCGACCTGGCCCACCGAGTAGCGGTACCCCTCCTCCATCAGCAGCGGGAACAAGAAGAACGCCCCGAAGTAAGCGAAGTTCGAGGTCGATCTGATGACCATCGGCATCACGAAGTTCCGCTTCGAGAAGTACGCAGCCGGGATCAAGGGATCATCTGCGGTCCTGATTCGATGCACGAACCAGGCCATCGAGATTGCCCCTGCCACCCAGCAGGCGACTGGGATCGGAGCGGTCCACCCCTGGATCGGCGAGAGCGAGAGCGCAAGCATCACGAGGGTGACCCCGATGGAGAGGGTGGTCGAGCCAACCCAGTCCATCGACTTGAAGTTCGAGATCGCCACCTTTCTCTCGCGCGCCGCCTCTTCGTCGGTGACGTCCTTGGCCGGGAGGATCACCGCCACCACGCAGAAGGCCAGGACGAGCAGGACCAGCTGCATCCAGAACAGGGCACGCCAGCCGAAGAACTGGATGATCGGCGAGCCGAGCGAGACACCGATGACCGGTCCCCCCGCGCCGACCAGCGTCCACCACCCCATGGCCTTGACCCGCTCGCTCGGTTTGAAGGCGTTCATGATCAGCGCCATCGACGCCGTGCCGGTTGCCGCGCCTTGGATCCCATCGAGCGTTCGCGCTCCAAGGAGGGTGATCACATCGGGCGCCAGGGCCGTCAGGATCGCTGAGACCATCGCGCCAGCAAGGCCGAAAAGGTAGAGCCTGCGGTGACCGAAGATGTCACCTGTCTTGCCGAGGAGCGGTGCCGCCAGCCCGTAGGCCAGCAGCGGACCGGTCATGGTCCAGGTGAGCACCGTGATCGAGGTGTGGAACTCTCCGGCGACCTTCGGCAGCGCAACGATGAAGACGGTGAAGGTGATGTTGAGCGCCAGCAGCCCAGCGAGCAGCGCGCTGAGCACCCACCACGGATATCGATCCGACGACGTCGCCCGCTCCTGCGCCTTGCTCCTGAGCATGGCGAACCAGTTGAGGTCCGCCGCGGCCTCGGAGCCCGTCGAGCCGAACT
>CAITOG010000088.1 GCA_903893955.1 uncultured Actinomycetes bacterium | reverse complement strand
TCTTCCACTCTCCAGAGGCACCCTCTGTGCGACGGCCACCACTCGAGCCACCTGGGCGTCCTCGTCCTTGCGCGCCACCTGGCCGACCCGAGCTCGACGACGAGCTTCGAGGTGGCCTCGAACCGCCAGTTCCCTTGGGGGCGCCGCTGCGCCCAGAGCCGCCAGAGCGTCCCTTGCCGGGCGGCCGTCCTGAGCCTCCAGGGCGCGACGATGAGCTGGGGCGTTCAGGCATCTCCTCAGTCTAGGCGCCTCTGGCTCGGCGGCCGAGGCCTCCAGCCCAGCTCGGATCCCCACCTGCCCCTCTCGCTTGGGTGGGGCTCGGTAGGGTGCCGACATGCACCCACTCGAGCTTGCGACCCGCACCATCGATTCAGGGGAGATCACCGAGCCCACCAACCGAGTCACCAACGAGCTGACCGAGCTCGCGGACGGCCTCGCACTGGTCGAGAGCTTCAGCCACTCGGCGGTCCTCGCCACCGACGAAGGCCTCGTCGTCTTCGATGCCTCGTCGGCCATGACCGGAGCTGCGGTGGTCGACTCGATCAGGACCTGGAGCGACGCACCGATCTCCTCGCTCGTCTACACACACGGTCATGCCGACCATGTCGGCGGGAGCTTCGCCATCGCCGCCGATGCCGCAGCAAGGGCGCACGATCGGCCCACCGTCATCGCACACCGCAGGCTTGACGCCCGCCTCGATCGCTACCGCCTGACCAACGACTGGAGCCTGCTGATCAACCAGCGACAGTTCGGGGGGATCCCGAGCGACCTAGGACTCACCCTCACTGACGGCCGGACGCTCTTCATCCCGGACGAGACCCTTCGGCCAGACGTCACTTTTGACCTGTCACACAGCTTCACCCGCGGCGACACCACCATCGAACTCCATCACGCTCGCTCGGAGACCGACGACCATCTGTGGGCCTGGCTTCCCGAGCAGAAATGGCTGTTCTCGGGCGACTTCATCATCTGGAACTATCCGAACGCCGGGAATCCTCAGAAGGTGCAGCGCTACGCCGCCGAGTGGGCCGCAGCGCTCCGGACGATGGTCGCCCAAGGTCCAGAGCTCCTGATCCCAGCCCATGGGCTGCCCATCGAGGGAAAGGAGCGCATCGCCACCGTCCTCAACGACACTGCCGCCACACTCGAGTCGCTCGTTGAACAGGTCATCGCCATGATGAATGCAGGAGAGACACTCGACGCGATCGTCCATGGCATCGAGGTCCCCCGAGATGTTCTCGACAAGCCTTACCTTCGTCCGTACTACGACGAGCCGGAGTTCGTGATTCGGAACATCTGGCGGCTCAACGGCGGCTGGTGGGACGGCGCAGCCTCTCGCCTCAAGCCCGCACGAGATGCTGATCTCGGCGCCGAGATTGCCTCGCTGGTCGGCGGTCCGGAGGTGCTCATCGAACGGGCACTCGAGCTTGTCGACACCGATATCCGGCTCTCTTGCCACCTTGCCGATCTGGCGGGGTGGGCCGCGCCCGACGATGCCCCGATCCACGCTGCACGGTCACGCATCTACGACCAGCGCCGCGCCACGGAGCCCTCCGTCATGAGCCAGGGGATCTTCCGTGCCGCTTCCCGAGAGTCGAGCGAGATCGCAGAACGCTCGAGATAGCCCTCGGCCGGGTCCCTCGAAGCGGTGCGCCTACTTGGCCGGCAAGGTCAACGCAAAGGTCACGCCCCGCTCCACCCACTCCTCAAGTTGCTCGTCGGAGGCGGTGCGCTCGGGGTCGATGAGCACCAAGCCCTTCATCGATCGACCAGAGAAGTCCATCTCTCTGACTCCCGTCAGCTCCAGGACCTCTGACCAGCTCGGGGCGCCCACCCTGACCATGAGCTCATCGCCGAGGACGCCGACCGACATGTTTCCAGCCAGCATGAACGCGAT
>CAITOG010000087.1 GCA_903893955.1 uncultured Actinomycetes bacterium | reverse complement strand
CCATCCGACAAGGTCCCAGAGATCGATCCGGACGTGTTGTCGAAGGTGGCGGTCTTGACCTTGTGGGCGTTGGCTTCGTTCAAGAACTGCGAGTACGAGAGCGACTTGGCGTTCGAGTGCGGCAGCAGCGACGGGATGACGATGATCAGGATCGCCACCACGGCGATGATCGACCAGATCCAGCGCCAGTTCTGGTCGCCGCCCTTGGCGAGCGGGTTCTTCGACTTGCTCGGCTGCTCCTGCTTCGGCTCTTGGGTTTCCACGGGACCATGCTAGGCGCAGGGTGGCTCCAGCGATCCGTCGGGCGCGGTCGGTCAAGGGGAGATGACTCGGTATCGTTGTCGAGATGTCCGAGCCTGAGCCGCTGGCCCCTGCCGCGCCAGGCATCATGGCAGACAGGCTGAGCGTCGCCGAGGGCGTCCGCTGGTTCTTGCTCGCCTTGGCCGGCTTCGTGGTTGGCGAGATCCTCTCGACAGCGTCGGTGGCACTGACCGCGTCGGTGTTGGGCCGTTCGTCAGAGGTGGCGCAGCTGGCGCGTGCCGCCTCCCCGCCAGAGTGGTTCGTCGTCTCGAGCCTGATCGGGCTCTGGGTGGGCTTCATCGGCGCACCTCTCCTCGCCACTCGCCTCGGCCCGGTGCGCCACCGCCTCGGGCTCTCCTTCGCTCCCATCGACCTCGTCGGGATCCCGATCGGCGTCGTGGGGCAGTTCGTGGTGGTGCTCCTCTACGCGCCCTTCATCTCCCACCTCCACAACTTCGATGCACCGGTCAAGAAGCTGACCGGTGGCAGCCACGGTGGTGGGTTCCTGCTCATCGGACTCCTCACGATCTTCGTGGCACCGCTGGCCGAGGAGCTCTTCTTCAGAGGCCTCGTCCTGCGAAGCCTCTTCGGCCTCGGCTCAGGGGCAACCTCACGTGGGGGCAAGCGTGCGGCGATGATCGCCGCCGTGGTGGTCGACGGCCTGCTCTTCGGGCTCGTGCACGGCGAGCTGGCCCAGCTCGCCGGGTTGACGCTGTTCGGGATGCTGCTCGCTGTGCTCGTGGTGCGAACAGGTCGACTCGGTATGAGCATCATCGCCCACGCCTCCTTCAACGCGGTGGCGATCGTCAGCCTCATTGCCAGCGGCTCTGCAGTCATATGGCACTGAGCCGAAAGGACCCTGTCCCGCCGCGCGGGCCGTTCGGGTGGGACCGAGACTGGCCTCGACTCGCAGTCCTGATCGCGCTGATCGGCGTGTGGTGGGTGACGCTCTGGCAGCTGCACCCAGACCTGCTGCTGAGCTCGTCGACCACGACCGGAGGCGACACCGGCGCCCACTTCATCCTTCCGGCCTTCTTGAAGAGCACCTTCCTCCCGGGAGGCAAGCTGACCGGCTGGTACCCGGGCTGGTACGACGGCTTCTCGCTGTACACGTACTACTTCGTCCTGCCCGACCTCGTCGCCGCACTGGCGTCCTACGTCATCCCCTACGGCGTCGCCTTCAAGCTGGCCACCGTCCTCGGCTCCTTGCTCCTGCCAGTGTGCGCATGGGGCATGGGTCGCCTGTTCCGGCTGAAGGACCCCATACCCGCCTGTCTGGCGGTGGCCACGTTGCCCCTGCTCTTCGACCCCACCTTCACCATCGACGGTGGCAACCTCTTCTCGACGCTGGCGGGGGAGTATGCGTTCTCGCTCGGCCTCGCCGTCAGCCTCGTGGTGATCGGTCTGT
>CAITOG010000086.1 GCA_903893955.1 uncultured Actinomycetes bacterium | reverse complement strand
GATCAGGGTCTGACCACCACCGCCCGATCGAACAGGGGCGACCGCGGCCTCGTCGGGCGCGGCCACCCCCCGCTCGGTCAGCCCGCTGCTGCGGCGAGGCCCACGTTGAAGTAGGTGCCGCCGCTGCCGGCGTCCGACAGCGTCCACTGGCTCCCATCGACCATGGTGCAGGTCAGGTCAGAGCAGGTGAAGCCGTAGGTGCCGATCGCCGAGCTCGGGACCTGCTCAGGCTCCCAAGTCCAGGTCACGTTGTCGCCGTTCTGGGACTCGTTCCATCCCACCGGGATCGCGAGCCCGCTCTGGCTGCTCGCCTGGTTCGGCGCCCGCAGGCCGGTGACCCCCTGGTAGGACTGCCCCTTCTGGACGTACATGGTCGCGCCGCACGGCCCCAGGGAGGCGCTCGAGCTCGAGCCGCCACCGTCGGTTGGCACCCCGGTGGTGAACCAGGCCACGTTGGTCGAGCCACCGCAGCCGCTCGCCCCGTTGAAGGCGGCGTTTGTGCCCGAGTCGTTCCGGTCGTTCAGCCCGACCGAGTTGGCGCCGTTGTTGAGGCCCGGGTAGGAGCCTGTGCCGAAGAAGTAGTACTGCGAGTAGAGCCACGAGTAGCCGATCGCCGGATCGCTCCAGCCGATCGGGCAGTTCGCACCGGGGAAGCAGGTCGTCGTGTTGGTCACGGTCGCCCAGTTGCCGCAGTTGAGATACCAGGTGCCCGACTCGAGGCCCGCCGCGTTGCCGGTGTTCTGCACGGGCGGCGTGTACCAGCCCAGGGCGGCGTTGCCCGGGGTGCACATGAGCAGGTTGGCCTGCTCGATGCCGGTCAGGATGACCGATCCGCCCTGGCTCGTGTAGGGCTGCAGGACGTTGCCGGTGTAGGAGGCCTCATCGACCGGCCCGCCCTCGCCGGTCAGGAAGATCGGTGAGCATGGGTCGGCCGGCGGGGGCGCCGAGGCGCCGTCGGCCAGGTTGGCGGCGATGATCGTGGTGGCGCAGGCGTTGGCGTCATAGATCCCGGAGTACTGATAGAGCGCACCGTTCGACTCCCACGTCGACCCACCGCTCGTGACAGCGGCCGGCAGGCTCGCCAGCGGGCTCGCTGGAGCTCCGGCGAGCGAGGGCAGGCCCGAGCCGAGCAGAGTGCCGTACGCGATCGGGCCGCTCGTGATGGTGTTGCCGGCGATGGTGCCCGAGGCCGTGGTCAGCGGGTAGGCCTGCGGGGAGATCGGCGCGTCGCTCTCGATGAACGAGAGCGCCGTGGCGTAGAGCTGGTTCACCCGCCACGAGTAGACACGGGAGAGCTGTTGCTGGGCCTGGTTGTAGATGGTGGTCTGCGCCGCGGTCGTCGTGGCCGGGCAGGTGCCGTCGGTCGTGGTCAGGCAGTAGCTGTAGAGGGTGCCCGGGACGCCGCCGAAGGACGAGATCATCGTGCAGTCCTTGGCCTGACCCCAGGTGCAGTCCGTCGTGGCGTGGTCGTAGTTCAGCTGGTTGACCATCGACTCGAGCGAGTACGCCTGCTGGAGCACGCCGAGCGAGTTCTGGAACTGCTCGGTGATGGCGTTGTTGTACTGGTCGAAGAGTGGCACCACGTTGGTGCCCTGGTTCCGATCGAGCTTGGCCGTGGCCTTGAGCTGCTGGGCCTCGGCGGCCCAGAGGTTGACCAGCGACGAGCTGAGGTTCGGGACCACCGCGCTCTTCGGACAGGCCGTCGTCGAGCACGCGGTGTCATCCACCGCCGAGCCCGAGAGGCTGTTCAGGCTGGCCGGGAAGGTCGAGGCCGCCGTGGACAGCGACTCGGAGACGGCGGCGTCGAAGGGCTCGCCGGTGGAGGAGCCCGAGATGGTGGCGCCGGGGATGGCCGAGTAGTTCGACGACCAGAACTCGAGGTGCTCCATGGTCGTTCCGAAGATGCCGGGGCCACCGCTGGTCGACGGGGTGATCACGTCGAGGGCGTTGTTGTAGTTGGTCAGGTCGAGGTTGGTCTGGGCGTTCGCCCCGTCCACCATGGCCTGGTAGATCTGGTTCTGCTCGAGGGCGTAGTCGACCTGGAGGTTCTGGATCTGCCCCTCCTGGTCAGCGAGCTGGCCGTTGATCAGCGAGAACTCGGCTTGGATGCAGGCATCGCCCGCGTTGTCCCCCATCAGGCCGGTGGCCGCCCCGGCGGCGTTGGTGACCGCACCGAGCGCCGTGCCGACGACCGGGATGAAGTTGAGGAATCCGCTG
>CAITOG010000085.1 GCA_903893955.1 uncultured Actinomycetes bacterium | reverse complement strand
CAGATCTGACCAAGGTCTACGAGACCATGCAGGCGATCCGCGACCTGCGTGCAGCGATGTCCGACACGTCGGTGACGGGTGTCGCTCGTCGTGACGTGCTGGTCCAGGTCCTCACAGGCAAAGTCGGCGAGCCAGCTGCTCGACTGTCGGGCTTCGCCGCGCTGGTGAGCCCCGCGCAGGACGTCCCCGCCGCGATCACATTCCTCGCGCAAAGAGCCCGTGACCAGGTGCGTGACGGCGACTACGCCGAGCCAGCACTCTCGGTCCTCGGCGCCCGTGAGCGCGTGGGTGGGTACGCCGCTGCCGTCTTCGAGGGCCTTGAACTCGCTGACCTCGAACGGATCGAGAACGAACTCTTCACCGTCGCCCGGGCCATCGAGTCGAACTCAGACCTTCGCCGAGCGATGACCGACCGGGATCTGCCGGTGGAGCGCCGGCAGCATGTCATCGACGCTCTTGTCGGCAACCAGGCCAGCGCCGGCTCGCTCAGCCTGCTGCGCTACGTGGTGGCGGGTGGACGAGCCCGTGACGTCGTCGGCACCATCGACTGGCTCGTGAACCAGGCCGCAACCGCCCGAGGCTGGCGCGTCGCGAAGGTGTCGACCGCCCAGCCGCTCGGCACCGAACAGGCTGATCGCCTCCGGGCATCGCTTAAGGCTGTCACCGGCAACCCGGTCGAGCTGCAGATCACCGAGGACGCAGGGCTGCTCGGGGGCATCCGCGTCGAGGTCGGCGACCTCTTCGTTGATGCGTCGGCCCGTGGCCGGCTCGACCAGCTTCGAGAGCACCTCGAAGCCGAGCACCGCACATTTCAGAAGAACGACTGAGACACAAGGAAAGATGGAGGAGCCGAGATGGCAGAGCTGACGATTAGCGCCGATGAGATCACGGCGGCGCTCAAGGCGAACGTCGCTGACTACACCCCTGAGGTCGGGGCCGAGCAGGTCGGCCGCATCGTCGAGGTGGCGGACGGGATCGCGCGCGTCTCGGGTCTGCCCGGCGCAGCGGTGAACGAGCTCCTCGAGTTCGAAGACGGGACCCTGGGTCTGGCGATGAACCTGGACGAGGACACCGTCGGTTCGGTGGTGCTCGGCAACGTCGAGGCGCTCGAGGAGGAGCAGATCGTCCGGGCCACCGGACGGATCCTCTCGATCGCATGTGGCGATGCGCTCCTCGGCAGGGTGATCAACGCGCTCGGCGAGCCGATCGACGGCAAGGGCCCGATCAACGCCACCGAGACTCGACGGATGGAGATCCAGGCGCCGGGCATCGTCGGCCGCCAGCCGGTCGAGGAGCCCCTCCAGACCGGCATCAAGGCCATCGACGCGATGACCCCGATCGGCCGTGGCCAGCGTGAGCTGATCATCGGTGACCGCAAGACCGGCAAGACGACCGTCGCCATCGACACGATCCTGAACCAGAAGGGCCAGGGTGTGAAGTGCATCTACGTGGCGATCGGGCAGAAGAACTCCTCGGTCGCCCAGACCGTCAAGACCCTTGAGGACGCCGGCGCCATGGAGTACACCGTGGTGGTCGTCGCCTCCGCTGGTGACCCGGCACCGTTCAAGTTCCTGGCCCCCTACGCAGGCTGCGCTCTCGGCCAGCACTGGATGGAGAATGGCCAGCACGCACTGGTGGTCTACGACGACCTGTCGAAGCAGGCCGAGGCCTACCGCCAGCTCTCGCTGTTGCTTCGCCGGCCACCGGGCCGTGAGGCCTACCCGGGCGATGTCTTCTACCTCCACAGCCGTCTCCTCGAGCGCGCTGCCAAGCTCTCCGACGAGCTCGGTGGCGGTTCGCTGACGGCGCTGCCCATCATCGAGACCAAGGCCGGCGACATCTCCGCCTACATCCCGACCAATGTGATCTCGATCACCGACGGTCAGGTGTTCTTGGAGTCGGACCTCTTTTACTCAGGTGTCCGTCCGGCAATCAACGTCGGGAACTCGGTGTCTCGAGTCGGTGGTGCGGCGCAGATCAAGGCCATGAAGTCGGTGGCAGGAACCCTCAAGCTCGACCTGGCGCAGTTCCGTGACCTGGAGAGCTTCGCAACCTTCGGCTCCGAGCTCGACCCGACCTCGCAGTCACAGCTGGACCGGGGCTACCGCCTCACCGAGCTGCTCAAGCAGCCGTTGAACGCTCCGGTGCCGGTCGAGGAGCAGGTCATCGTGATCTACGCCGGGACCAAGGGCTGGGCCGACACGGTGCCAGTCGAGTCAGTGATCCGCTTCGAGGCCGAGCTTCGCGCCTTCTTCCGGGCCAACCACGCCGATCTGCTCGAGGAGATCCGCTCGACCGGCAAGCTGCCCGACGAGTCCAAGATCAACGCAGCGCTCACCTCGTTCCTCGACGGCTTCGACACCGGCGCCTGAGCACGACGTGACAATGATGACCAGCAGACGAGAGGAGGTGTAGCGAGATGGCAGGTGGACAGGAGCGGGTGCTCCGCCGACGCATCAAGAGCGTGCAGGCGACCCGGAAGATCACGAAGGCCATGGAGCTCATCGCTGCCTCACAGATCGCACGTGCGCAGTCGAGGATCGCGAAGAACCGACCGTATCGAGACGGTATGGCTCGGATCATCATCGAAGCGGCCAAGGGCGACCCAAACGCGGCCAAGAAGATGCTCGGCACACCTGAGAAGGTCGACGTGGCCGTCATCGTGGTCATCGTCGGCGATCGAGGCCTCTCGGGTGCCTACAACTCCTCGGCACTTCGCGCCACTGAGCGTCTGGTGATCGAGCTCAAGAGCCAGGGCACCGAGGCGCTCATCATCGCCGTGGGCAAGAAGGCTGGGCCGTACTTCCGCTTCCGCGGCCAGGATGTCCACCAGACCTTCCTCGGCTTTGCCGATCGCCCGGAGTTCGCCGACGCCCAAGAGGTTGCTCGCGAGGCCGCCGCACCATTCCTCAGCGGCGAAGCGCAGCAGGTTCTCTTGGTCTCGACTCGCTTCATCTCGGCGGCGACCCAGAAGGTCGAGACCCGTCAGCTCCTGCCGCTCGTCGACCCTCGTGGGTCGACCGAGGAGGACGAGGACGCCAAGTCCGAGCTCGTTGGCTACACCGAGTTCGAGCCTGAGGCCGAGCAGCTGCTCGAAGACCTGGCGCCCAAGGCCCTCGAGAGTGAGATCTTCACCGCGCTGCTCGAGGGATCGGCGTCGTTCCACACGTCCCAGCAGCGTGCCATGGCCGCAGCAACAGAGAATGCAGATGACCTGTCCCAGACGCTGTCACGGATCATGAACCGTGCTCGTCAGGACGCAATCACGACCGAAATCATGGAGATCGTTGGCGGCGCCGAGGCGCTCCGACAGGACTAGCAAGGAGCAAGAATGACTGTCGCACCTGAGTCGCAGAAGCTTGAGGATGGCCGCGTCGTGGCCATCGCTGGCCCGGTGGTGGACGTCGAGTTCCCGCCGCACGCACTTCCCGAGATCAACTTCGCCGTCGAGATGGACCTGGAGCTCGACGGCAAGCGGCTGACCGTGACCGGAGAGGTCGCGCAGCAGATCGGCGATGGCCGGGTCCGCTGCGTGTGCATGCAGCCGACCGACGGCCTGGTGCGAGGTGCACCGGTGCGCAACACCGGCCGCGGCATCTCGGTGCCGGTAGGCGACGTCGTCTTGGGCCACGTGTTCAACGTCCTCGGCGAGCCGCTCGACACCGCTGACATCGGCGATGTCAAGGAGCGCTGGGAGATCCACCGCGCTGCACCTGACTTCGACCAGCTCGAGCAGAGCGCCAAGATGCTCGAGACGGGCATCAAGGTGATCGACCTGCTCGAGCCTTACGTGCAGGGTGGAAAGATCGGCCTGTTCGGTGGTGCCGGCGTGGGCAAGACCGTGCTCATCCAGGAGATGATCAACCGTGTCGCCTCGCAGCACGGTGGTGTGTCGGTGTTCGCCGGTGTGGGCGAGCGGACCCGTGAGGGGACCGACCTGTGGATCGAGATGCAGGAGTCAGGCGTTATCGAGAAGGTGGCCCTCGTCTACGGCCAGATGGACGAGCCCCCGGGCGTCCGTATGCGGGTGGCGCTGGCGGCCCTGACGATGGCGGAGTACTTCCGTGACGTCCAGAACCAGGACGTGCTGTTGTTCATCGACAACATCTTCCGCTTCGTCCAGGCTGGCTCTGAGGTCTCCACGCTGCTCGGCCGTATGCCGTCGGCGGTCGGCTACCAGCCGACGCTGGCAGACGAGATGGGTGAGCTCCAGGAGCGCATCACCTCGACCCGAGGCAAGTCGATCACCTCGCTGCAGGCCGTGTACGTGCCTGCGGACGACTACACCGACCCCGCCCCGTTCACGACCTTCACCCACCTTGACGCCACTACCGAGCTCTCCCGTCAGATCGCGGCGCTCGGCATCTACCCAGCGGTGGACCCGCTGGCGTCGACGTCGAACATCCTCGCCCCGGAGATCGTCGGCGACCGTCACTACAACGTGGCTCGCCAGGTCCAGGAGGTGCTCCAGCGGTCGCGTGAGCTCCAGGACATCATCGCCATCCTTGGTATGGACGAGCTCTCTGAGGACGACCGGACCACCGTGCAGCGCGCACGAAAGATCCAGCGGTTCCTCTCGCAGCCATTCTTCGTTGCCGAGGTCTTCACCGGTCTGCCCGGCATCTTCACCCCGATCGATGAGACGGTCGACTCGTTCGAGCAGCTGATCAACGGTGACCTTGATGAGTACCCCGAGCAGGCATTCTTGAATGTCGGTGGAGCTGACGACGTGAAGGCGAAGGCTGCGCAGATCAAGAAGGACGAGGCCTGATGGCCGAGCACGCCCTCGGCGTCGAGATCGTCACCCCTGAGGAAGTCCTCTTCGCGGGGGCAGCGAACTCGGTGGTCACGGCGACCTCGGAGGGTGACCTCACGGTGATGGCTGACCACGCAGAGCTGGTCGGCGACGTGGTCCCGGGCGTGGTCAAGATCGAGGTCGAGGGCGAGCCGACGATCGCCATCTTGATCCACGGAGGCTTCCTTCAGGTGACCACGGCGGCTGGTGCAGCCAGCGGGTTGGTCGAGGGCGCTAGCGAGACAGATCGGACGACTCGGGTGACCATCCTTGCTGGGGTGGCCGAGAAGGCCACCGATATCGACAAGGGCCGCGCCGAGGCCGCCAAGGCAGCGGCAGAGGTCAAGCTCGCGGATCTGCGCTCTCAGTCGGGACGCACCGGCGACGATGACTCGACCAGGGATGCGCTGCTCGATCTCGCCGATGCCGAGGCCGCGCTCGCTCGTGCCGAACTTCGCCTCGGGACCTCAGCTGTCCTGAGCTAGTCACGGCAGCCCTTTCGCTGCTCGTAGCCTCGACCTGGTCGAAGGACTCAGAAGATAATGGCGGAGAACTCGGCCAACTTCTCGAGACGGTGGACCGCCTCGACCTTGCGGCGGGTACCGGACTTCGACCGCATGACCAGCGACTGTGTGGTCGCACCGAAGTCATGGAACCGGACACCTTGGAGTAGCTCACCGTCGGTGATGCCCGTGGCGGAGAAGAAGCAGTTGTCGCCCTCGACGAGATCGTCGGTCGTCAGCACCTTCGAGAGGTCGTAGCCGGCAGCCACGGCGGCAACTCGCTCGTCCTCGTTGCGTGGCCACAGGCGACCTTGGAGCTCGCCGCCGAGGCACTTGAGCGCAGCGGCTGCGATCACGCCCTCTGGCGTGCCGCCGATACCGAAGAGGATGTCGGCGCCCGAGTAGGGCCACGCGGTCTGGATGGCACCTGCGACGTCGCCGTCAGAGATGAGCCGAACTCTGGCACCAGCCTCCCGCACCTCCTCGATGAGTGGTTCGTGACGGTCGCGATCCAAGATCACGGCTGTGAGATCACGGACCGGCTGGCCGAGCTTCTTGCTGAGCGAGGTCAGGTTCTCGGTCGGGGTGGCGGTCACATCGATGCTGCCCGCACCACGTGGGCCGACGGCCACCTTCTCCATGTAGACGCACGGTCCCGGGTCGAACATGGTGCCCCGTTCGGAGACTGCGATGACGCTGAGCGCACCGCCACGACCCTTGGCGGTCAGGGTCGTGCCGTCGATCGGGTCCACCGCGATGTCGGTCTGGGGCGGCGAGCCATCGCCGATGAGCTCACCGTTGAAGAGCATGGGCGCTTCGTCCTTCTCGCCCTCGCCGATGACCACGATGCCGTCCATCGGGACCGACTGGAGCACCACTCGCATGGCCTCCACGGCTGCGCCGTCGGCGCCGTTCTTGTCGCCCCGGCCCATGTACCGAGCAGCGGCAAGTGCAGCGGCTTCGGTCACGCGAACGAGCTCGAGCGCCAGGTTGCGGTCTGGAATCTGAGGGGAGCGTTCCACGTCCTCACCCTAGACCAGCCGCGCTGAGGCCGGCATCTGATGGGCGGGCTGAGGACGTGGGCGCTCGACGGTCCGAGCCAGCACCCGAGAGCGGTAATAATCAGTGTCGTGCAGTGCATCCTCGTCAGGCCCGGACCTCCGCTCCACGGCCAGGTGACCGCCGGGGGAGCGAAGAACTCCGTGCTCAAGCTGATGGCCGCGACGCTGCTCGCTGAGGGTACGCACGTCCTCGAGAACGTCCCCAACATCACCGATGTCGACACCATGGCCGAGGTGCTCGAGGCGCTCGGGTGCCGAGTCGAGCGCCTCGATGGGCAGCGCCTCTCGATCGATGTCCCCGCCGACGAGGACCTCATCCCTGAGGCTCCCTACGAGCTGGTCGAGAAGATCCGGGCGTCGATCGTCGTCCTCGGCCCGCTGCTGGCGCGCTGTGGGCGAGCACGCGTCTCGCTGCCGGGAGGCGATGATTTCGGCAGCCGGCCGATCGACATCCACGTCACCGGCCTGACCAAGATGGGCGGCACCTTCGCTACCCATCACGGCTATGTCGAAGCCGAGGCTGAGGATCCCTCGGGTCGCCTGGTGGGCGCCCACCTGGTGCTCGAGTACCCGAGCCACACCGCCACCGACAACCTGCTGATGGCCGCAGCGCTCGCCAAGGGAACGACGGTCATCGAGAACGCGGCCCGTGAGCCAGAGGTGGCGGACCTCGCGTCGCTGCTGTGCGCCATGGGGGCAAGCGTGACCGGGGTCGGAACGTCGCGCATCGTGGTGGAGGGGGCCGATCGGCTCCAGCCCACGACCCATCGGGTTATCCCCGATCGTGTGGTGGTCGCCACCTATGCCCTGGCACCAGCGCTGGCCGGCGGTGAGGTGACCATCACCGACGGTCGTCCCGAGCACATGGAGATGTTGCTGGCCAAACTGACGGCCATCGGTCTCGATGTGAGCTTCGGACCCGAAGGGCTGCGGGTGGCCGCAGCTGGTCGCACCCGAGCCGTCGACATCGCCACCCTGCCGTACCCTGGGGTCGCCACCGACTACAAGCCCTTCCTGGTCACCGCACTGGCTGTTGCCGACGGAGTCTCGATCGTCTCGGAGAACCTCTTCGAGGGTCGCTTCCGCTATGTCGATGAGCTGCGCCGGATGGGGGCGGATATCAGGACCGAGGGGCACCACGCAGTAGTGCGAGGCGTCGAGCGGCTCTCTGGCGCACCGGTCAAAGCGCCAGACATCCGGGCCGGTGCTGCCCTGGTGCTCGCCGGGCTGGCGGCCGACGGCGAGACCCTCGTTTCAGGCGTCGAGCACATCGAGCGCGGGTACGACGACCTGGTCGGCACGCTGGCGAGCCTTGGGGCGGACGTGACATGGCAGTGACGCCATTGCCACCGACCCGAGATCCGGCGACCTTGCTCGACCGGGCGAACGACCACGATCGTGTCTCGTTGGCTCGTCTCCTGACCATGGTTGAGCGGGGCGGGGCTGAGTCACGAGCGGTGGCGTCGCTCGCCTACCGGGGCCAACCGCCCTATACGGTCGGCCTCACCGGGGCACCAGGGGCGGGCAAGTCCACCCTCACCGATCGCCTGATCACAACCGCCAAGGCGGGATGGCCGGCCACAGAGCAGATGGGTGCTGACGAGCTCTCGCAGGTCGCGGTCCTGGCCATCGACCCCTCCTCGCCATTCACCGGCGGCGCCATCTTGGGCGACCGGATCCGGATGCAGGACCACGCCACCGATCCGGCAGTGTTCATCCGATCGATGGCCACCCGAGGGCACCTCGGCGGCCTCTCACTGGCTGTGCCCGATGCCATCAGGTTGCTCGGTGCCGCTGGCATGCCCGTCGTGCTGGTCGAGACGGTCGGGGTAGGTCAGATGGAGGTCGAGATCGTCGGCGCGGCGGACACCACCGTGGTGGTGGTGAATCCTGGCTGGGGTGATGCGATGCAGGCCAACAAGGCT
>CAITOG010000084.1 GCA_903893955.1 uncultured Actinomycetes bacterium | reverse complement strand
TGTAGCGCTGCGGCCCCCGACCCCCTGAGGTCGGGCGGCGCTCTCGCCGCACCCGCACCTGCCCACCACGCCACGAGAGGAGTCCCCATGGACGCCGACATCTTCCCCTTCCCCGACCCCACCGACCTGCTGGCCGACACCTGGCACCGCCGGCTCTGCAGCGTCACCGACTGGCTCGTCCTGTCCGGCGACCTCCACCAGGATCCCGAGCTCGCCGAGCTGCAGGTCGCCGGCTGGTCCGCGTGCGGCATCACCCACGTCATCGACGTGCGCGAGGAGTGGAGCGACGAGGACGTCGTCGCCCGGCATGCCCCTGAAGTCACCTACCACCACCTCGGCACCCATGACTCCGGTCGCCGGCAGGCCGACGACTGGTTCGAGGCCGGCCTCGAGGCGGCCCGGGCCGCCCGGACTGATGACGAGTCCCGAGTCCTCGTCCACTGCCACATGGGCGTCAACCGAGGGCCGTCGATGGGGTTCCGGCTGCTCCTCGAGGACGGATGGGAGCCCATCGCCGCCCTCGAGGCCATCCGGGTGGCCCGGCCCATCGCTGCGGTCCTCTATGCCGACGACGCGCTGCGCCACCACCTTGGCCGCATCGGGTCGGAGACCACCGAGGGGGCCCGCCAGCTCGCCGAGGTGGAGTCCTGGCTCGACGACCACCCCATCGACGTCGAGGGCATCATCCGTCGCATCCACCGCACGGCCATCCGATGACGCACGACCACCTCGACGCTCCGGACGCGACGGCGCGAGCCAACTGCCACCGTCTTCTGGCCATGGTCGGCGAGCTGCATGCACGCGGCTACCAGCGGATCAGGGTCTGCCCGAGCCTCTCGGGCTCGGGCGGCTACTGGCGCTGCTCGATCACGGCGGCTGACAACGTGACGAGCTCGGGCGTCGTCATCGTCGACTTCGACCGCGGCGCCCACTACACGTCGGGCAGCGGGGACTGCTACTTCGAGTGGTCCGACCTGGCCGGCGCCGATCCCGACGCCCTGGCCGACGCCTTCGTCGAGCGCTTCGGCGAGATCGCGGCGGCGGGCCGTGGAGCCGACCCGGACTACGCCGCCTGGTTCGCCGAGCTCCTCGGCCACGCCGGTCGAGGGCACTTCCCGATCGCTCTCGCCGACTTCAAGCTCCCCGCCGACCGACTCACCTTCGTCGCCGGACCAGGAGTCGCCCACGAGGAGATCGTCATGCCGTTCCCGCAGCCGTCAGACCGGAGCATCATCTGAGTCCACGGCGTCCGAGCTCGCCGACCGATGTGGGCTGACCCGCGAGGAGCCCTCATGTCGCACACCTTCTACACTTGGCCCATGACCGCCGTGCCCTCCCGAGAGCTGCGCAACGACACCCGAGGGGTCCTTCGTCGAGCGGAGACCGGCGAGCCGATCGAGATCACGGTCGACGGTCGACCGGTGGCCGCGCTCGTCCCGCTCGTCGGGCAGCGTCGATGGATCTCCCGGGCTGATCTGACCCGCCTCCTCGACGGTGCCCAGGCCGATCACGGCCTGAGCGACGAGCTCCGGCGGCTCGTGCCCGACTCGACCGACGACCTGTGACGACCCGCTGCATCGCTGACACCAGCGTCTTCATCGCCAATGAGTCAGGACGCCCCATCGACCCCGGGCTGCTTCCTGAGGAGGTCGGGATCTCGATCATCACCGCCGCCGAGCTCCGGGTCGGGGTGCTCGCCGCCACCGATCCCTCGATAAGGGCACGGCGCCTCGAGACGCTGGCACGAGCGCTGCACCTCGACCCGCTCCCCATCGACGCAGCGGTGGCGGCCGCCTGGGCCGAGCTGCGCATCGCCCTGCGCGACGTCGGCCGCTCCATGCCGCTGAACGAATCGTGGATCG
>CAITOG010000083.1 GCA_903893955.1 uncultured Actinomycetes bacterium | reverse complement strand
CCGGTGCTCGTGGCGCTGCGTCGAGCAGCGGCGCGCACCCGGCTCGGTCCGAGCACAGAGGTGCTCTCAGAGGTGGCTGAAGCTCCCTGACTCCTCCTTGGTCATGTGGGCCGTCATCGGGTGCTTGATGAGGTGCTCGACCGCCGCGGCCATGTCGGTGAGGAGGTTCTCAGCCAGGTCCCTTGAGAGGTCTCGTCGAACCAGGATCCGCTGCACGGTGGTCTCTGAGAGCTCACCGGTCAGCGGGTAGGCGGGAACCAGCCAGCCATGGGTGCGGAGCCGATCGGCGAGGTCGTAGAGGGTGAAGCCGTAGTCGGCACCTTCAGGGATGCGCCAGGTCAGCGCCGGGATGCCCTTCATCGGGTCCGGCTCGTAGATCATCTCGATCCGGTGCAGCGCCTTGAGCTCATCGGTCAGGTAGCGGGCGATGTCGTACGCATCGCTGTGTACCTCGCGGTAGCCGCCTCGTCCCAGGCGGATGAAGTTGTAGTACTGGGCGATGATCTGCCCGGCCGGCCTCGAGAAGTTGATCTGGAAGACGGGCATGTCGCCTCCGAGATACGAGACGTGGAAGATCAGGTCGTCGGAGAGGAAGGCGGCGTCTCGCCAGACGACCCAGCCGACGCCGAGCGGGGCGAGACCGAACTTGTGTCCGGAGGTCGAGATGGAGTGGACCCGCTCGATGCGGAAGTCCCACACGAGCTCTGGTGCGCAGAACGGGGCGACGAAGCCACCCGAGGCGGCATCGATGTGGATGGGGACGTCGAGACCGGTCCGAGCTTCCAGGTCGTCGAGGGCGGCGGCCAAGGCGGCGACGTCTTCGTAGCCGCCCGTGTAGGTGACCCCAAGGGTGGGCACCACCAAGATGGTGTTCTCGTCGACCTGCTCGAGCATCTGCTCTGGCTCCATGCCGAAGCGGCCTGGTGCCATGCCGACCTCGCGGATCTCGATGTCCCAGTAGCGAGCGAACTTGTGCCAGACGACCTGGACCGGGCCGCAGACCATGTTGGGCTTATCGGTCGGCTTGCCCGCCTTCGAACGTGCCTCTCGCCAGCGCCACTTGGCCGCCATGCCGGCGAGCATGCAGGCCTCCGAGGAGCCGATGGCCGAGGTCCCGACCGGGTTGGTGCCCTTGGGCGCGTTCCACAGGTCGGCCAGCATGTTGACGCATCGCTTCTCGAGCTCAGCTGGATGCGGGTACTCGTCCTTGTCAATCAGGTTCTTGTTCTGCCCGTCGATCATCAGGGTGGTGACGTTGGGCTCCTCCCAGGTCTGGCAGAAGGTGGCGAGGTTCTGGCGCGCGTTGCCATCCAAGAGCAGCTCGTCCTCGATGACCTTGAGGGCATCGGTGGGGTCGAAGGTGTCGTCGGGGAACTTGTAGCGAGGCAGCGACTTCTCGACGTTCTGGCCGACGTGGATCGTCGCCTCGAGGTGCTCCTCGATGGTCTTGCGGTGGTGGAGCGGCATCGGACCTCCTCGTCGTGCGCCAGGGCAGCGCTCGGATCGTCGAGGCCGAGCCTATCGGGACGCCCCTAGGGCCTCATGGTCTGGCCGCCGTCGACGCAGACCACGTG
>CAITOG010000082.1 GCA_903893955.1 uncultured Actinomycetes bacterium | reverse complement strand
GGCGAGCCGGCGCCTGTCTGACTAGAAACGCCAGTTCTCCGGGTTGATGGAGTACAGCGGGCTCTGCGGTGTGACGCCCTTGACGTTCTTCTTGATCTCGGTCAGCGACGTAGCTGGGTTCGGCTGGTACACAACCGGCAGCTGCTGGGCGAGGTAGTTCTCGTAGGTCGTCAGAGGAACGCTCTTCTGCGTCGTGGCGACGATATTGGCGTCGTTCTTCACGTCCGAGTAGCTCCCCGAGTTCGAGCCTGCGCCGGTCTGGAAGATCGCCTCACCAGTCGGGTAGTAGTCAGGTGCGAACACCCAGCCGCCGCCCCAGTTCTCGAGCTCCCAGTTGCAGGACTGGCCGGCGGTGCACGGCACGGCGTTACCGAGGACGGTGTTGAACGTGGCACCCGAGAGTGTCACGTTGATGCCTGCCTGGGCCCACGAGGACTTCTCAGCGTTCATCTGCTGCGCCAAGGCTGTCCCGCCGGTTGCGTACTCAAGGTTGAACGAGAGCTTGGTGCCCTTCGGGATGCCCTTGCCACACTGATTCTTGGACGTTCCAGGGTTCTCGCAATAGCTCGAGCCCCCCGGGACAACCTTCCAACCGTGGCTCGACAGAAGGCTCTTGGCCCTACCAGTGTTGTACGGGTACGGGTTCGACTTCTCGGTGCTCGAGGCGTACGAGTTCGACGGGTACACGGGCACTGGACCGTAGGTCGGGATGCCGTAGCCCTTGTCGATCTTCTGGATGTACAGCGGCTGGTCGACGAGCGTCTGGAACGCCTGGCGGAAGTAGAGCTGGCTGAAGATCTTGCCCGCTGTGCCACCGTTGCCGGTCGACTGGAAGTTGTACGGGAAGTAGTTGATCGACCAGGTGTAGAGAGGCGCCAGGTTGTAGTTGCCTGACAGGCGTGAGTTGTTGGGCCCCGCCTTGTAGGCGTTGGTCGTTCCGGTGGTCACGTTTGCTGACGGGAGGTAGCCCACGCTGAGCTTGTTCCCAACGAGCGCGTTGAACTCCGAGGAATCGGACGTGAAGGGGACCTCCACGAACTGGCTGACGGTCGGCTTGATCGGTCCTGAGTAGGACTTGTTCGGTGCCATCGTCACGTTGCCCGACGCATCGAACTTGGTCAGGTGGAACGGCCCGTCGACGACCTGCCAGAGGGGGTTCGTGGCGTAGGTGGTCAACGAGTTGTTCGCGCCCTTCGGGTTGGCCGGGTCGAAACCTGAGGCCTTCGAGAGGTAGGTGTAGACAGCGGTGCACTGCGTGTTCGCCATGCCGTAGGCGGCAGCCGAGCACCCTCCGGAACCTGCGGCGCCTGCATCACTCGTCTTGTCCCAGGCGTTCGGCATCGGGGTGATCTGTGACAGCTCGTTGTAGGTGAACCAGTTCGCGTTCACCGGGGCGGACAGCTGGAAAGTCAACTTGGTGGGGGAGTTGACCGTGATGCTCTTGAGGTCATCGGGGATCCCGATGCCCTGTGAGTAGTCGGCCCAGTTGTCCTTCTGGGCGTGGAGCATGTTCATCCAGAACATGACGTTCTGCGACGTCAGCTTCTCGCCGTTCGACCACTTGTAGTTCTTGAGGTTGATGGTCACGGTCTTGCTGCCGTTGGAGTATGTCGGGTTGTTGGCCAGCGACAACGAGGGGTTGAGGTTCGGTGTCGAACCGTTCCCGAACCAGTAGAGCGGGCGGTACATCAGGAACTGGAAGTTGTTGATGTTCGACACGCTGAAGTACTGGAGGCCCATGAAGGGGAAGATGTAGTTCGGCGGCGTCTGCGGGGCCTCGGCCCACGTGGCGACTGCAGAGCTGCTCGCTGCACCTGCAGTGGCTGCCGGCAGGACGGCCAGTGTGCCTGCTGCAAGTGCCCCGACGGTGACGCCGGACACCAACAGGCGTCGGATGGATCCCTTCATGTGATCTGCTCCTTCCGCGGGTCCGCCCGCTGATCGCGATCTCTTCCATAAGGATGAGATAAGGAGAGACTAGCCACGTGCCTGCCGGATGCCTCGTCGGCAGCGTCGTCTGGTGGGGGAATCTCGCTGGATTCTCAGGATTTCCTCAGGAGAGGAGCGAGGCGAGGGTTTCCTCAAGCTCGGGGTGTTCGAACGTGAATCCGAGCGACTCGAGCTTCTCTGGCAGGACACGCTGGGACGCGAGAAGTGCCTCATCGACCAGCTCGGCTCCGAGCGCCATCTTGAGAGCAGCTGGTGGCACCGGCAGGACTGCAGGTCGCTTGAGCACCGCGCCGAGCGCCTTCGTGAACTGCGTGTTGGTCACCGGATGTGGTGCGGTCAGGTTGAATGCCCCTTGCGCGCGCTCATCGATCGCCAATGCTCTGAGCGCTGCCACCTCGTCGTCGATCGAGATCCAACTGACCCACTGGGTGCCGCGGCCAAGCCGACCGCCCACACCAGTTCGGAAGAGGGGGAGCTGCTTCGCCAGTGCGCCACCCTTGGTGCTCAGCACAATGCCAGTTCGGGCCAAGACTGTCCTGACGCCGTGGGCAGCTGCTCCCTGCGCTGCCTGCTCCCAGTCTTCGCACAGGTCGGCGAGGAAGCCTGCACCCTTCGTTGATCCCTCGACGAGGAGCTGGCCTCCGCGGTCGCCGTAGACGCCGATCGCGGAGCCGCTGATCAGCGACTTGGTGTGCAGCGAGCCATCTGCGATTGCACTGACAAGCAGCTGCGTCGACTTGATCCGACTCTCGACCAGCTCACGTTTGCGAGCCTTTGACCAGCGCCGGTCGGCGATGCCAGCACCTGCGAGATGGACCACTGTGTCGAACTGGCCAGCTGATTCGAGCGCACGTTCGTCGATCTGGCCGGTCGCTGGATCCCAGCTGATCGAACCCTCGCGCGCAGCGCTCCCTGGGCGGACGAGAGTGCGGACCTCATTGCCGTCACTCTCAAGCGCGGTCACGAGCGCGGTACCGATCAGCCCACTCGCTCCAGTGATGAGATATTGCATGGTCATGCTCCTTGTGTGTGGTCAGGCCGTCCGGTTCGGCACCAGCTCGGCCAGACGTCCCGGGTGAGAGAGATGCGCTCCGTGACCGGCTCCCTCGATGATGTCGATTCTGCCTGAGGGCACGAGGTCGACGACCTCGCGCGCGACCTTCACGGACGGTGACGAGAGTGACTTCGAACCGATGCCGATCGTCAGCGGCACCGCAAGCCCTCGGAGTTGATCGAACGAGAAGGGCGTCGCCATCCGGATGATGGTCAGGTCGGCGACGAGCGCCTCGCCGTCAGCGATCCGCTCGGCGCGGTCATGCTCGCTGAGGCGATCCCATGCCTCATCAGAGACCATGCGACGGAAGAATGCCTCCACCTCGGCGGCCGGTGGGCCGGTGGGTGGTGTCCCTCGGAATGGGTTCGGCTCATCGGACAACCACGGCATCGGTGGCTCGTAGAGCACGAGGAAATCGATCCCGTCTGGTGCTCGGAGTGCGGCTGCGAGTGCAACGACGCCGCCGAAGCTGTGGCCGACCACTTTCACTGGGCCATCGCCGGCGACGCCGGCCACTATCTCGAGGAGATCATCGACATGAACGTCGAGCTCTGGACGGGCCGGCAGCGACCGAGAACCCTGGTACGCCCGGCGGTCATAGGCAATGATGCTCGGTCCGTCGATCCGCCGTGCGAGGCGGGCGAAGCTGCCGGATCGATCAAGGGAGCCGTGGACGCACACAACGGTGCCGGCGCCTGGCACACCAGGTCGTACCATGCGAGCGAGCCCGGAGGGGTGGCTCGGCGGTGCTGGTTCGAGGCCATTGGCGTGAGGGAGGTTGACGGTCACCTTTCCAACCTACCGGGGTGCTCGAAGGGCGGATCTCGGTCGTTTGGCCGGCGTTAGGGTGGACCCATGGCACAGGATCCTTCGAACCGACACTCACCGGGGGGTGCAGCGCCGACACCGTCGAGTCGAGGCTCGTTCGGGGCCAACACTTGGTTGGTCGATGACATGTACCAGCGGTTCCTTGCCGACCCGACCTCTGTTGCGGAGAGCTGGAGAGAGTTCTTCGCTGACTACAAGCCGCAGGCCACGCCGACACCGACGCCATCATCGGCGACCGCGTCTTCGTCGCCTGGGGCAGACCACGGCAGTGCGGCAGAAGGTGCAACGGCGCTGCGTGGGGCGGCGGGCCGCATCGTGGCGAACATGGAGGAGAGCCTCGGCGTGCCGACCGCGACCTCTGTGCGGACCGTGCCAGCACGATTGCTCGAGGTGAACCGGGCAGCGCTCAACGAGCAGCTTGTCCGGACGACCGGGACCAAGGTGAGCTTCACCCACCTCATCGGCTTCGCCGTGGTCCGTTCCCTCGAGGCGGTTCCGGCGCTTAACGCTGCGTTCGTGTCGTCGATCGACGAGAAGGGAACTCCCGGCATCGTCCGTCATGAGCACGTCGGGCTTGGCCTCGCTGTTGATGTCGCGCGACCAGACGGCACGAGGACGCTCATGGTGCCGTGCATCAAGGATGCCGACACCCTCGACTTCGCGAGCTTCCTGCGTGCGTACGAAGACCTCGTCCGCAAGGTGCACGGCGGCACCATCGCCCCGGATGATTTCGCCGGAACAACTGTCTCGCTGACAAATCCGGGCACGATCGGGACGGTTCAGTCGGTGCCTCGGCTCATGCCTGGCCAGGGGGCGATCATCGGCGTGGGCTCGCTTGCGTACCCCGCAGGGTTCGAGGCCGCCGATCCGAGGGTGCTCGCTGAGATCGGTCTCGGCAAGGTCCTCACGATCACGTCGACCTATGACCATCGGATCATCCAGGGCGCGGAGTCTGGCCTCTTCTTGAAGGAGGTCGCTGAGCGTCTGACCGGTGGCCATGGGTTCTACGACGAGGTCTTCAGCTCACTCGGCATCCCCTACGAGCCGGCACGGTGGTCGAAGGATCACAATGCCACCGAGAGCGAGGGCGGCGGCTTCGAGCAGGTCGAAAAGCAGCTCCAGGTGCACTCGCTCATCAACATGTATCGGGTCCGGGGCCACCTCGACGCGCACCTCGATCCGCTCGATGCGGAGCCGCCGAAGGTCCACTCTGAGCTTGATCCGCTCACCTATGGGTTGTCGATCTGGGACCTTCCGAGGACATTCCTCTCGGAGGGGCTGACCTCATCGCCGACCGCCACGCTCGACGAGATCCTGACCGTGCTCCGCAATGCCTACTGCCGGACGCTCGGCATCGAGTACATGCACATCCAGGACCCTGAGCAGAAGCGCTGGATCCAAGAGCACGTCGAAGGCGTAGCGACGACGCTCAGTGTCGAGGAGCAGCTCCACATCCTTGGCCGGCTCAATGCCGCAGAGGTCTTCGAGAGGTTCCTTCACACTCGTTACGTCGGACAGAAGCGTTTCGGACTCGAGGGTGGAGAGTCAGCTGTGGTGATCCTCGATGCGCTCATCGATGCTGCGGCCGAGGCATCGACGCGTGAGGTCGTCCTCGGCACTGCGCATCGTGGTCGCTTGAACCTGCTGGCCAACATCGTGGGCAAGTCGTACTGGGAGATCTTCTCTGAGTTCGAAGGGAACCTCGACCCAGAGAGCGTCCAGGGTTCGGGCGATGTGAAGTACCACAAGGGCGCCTCCGGTGATTTTGTGGGCATGTCGGGACGCTCGGTGCCGGTCACCATGGCATCGAACCCCTCTCACCTCGAAGCGGTGAGCCCGGTCGTCGAAGGGATGGCGCGAGCCAAACAGGATCGCCTGGCCCCGCCGACCGATGGGACTCCAGAGGCATTGCGCAGCCGCAAAGACGACTTCCCGGTCCTCGCGGTGCTGGTCCATGGCGACGCGGCCTTCGCTGGTCAGGGCATCGTGTCCGAGACGCTGAACCTCTCGGGCCTCTCGGGCTATCGCGTCGGCGGTGCCGTTCATGTCGTGATCAACAATCAGGTGGGTTTCACGACGAGTCCCGAAGCTGCCCGATCGTCCTTCTACCCGACCGACGTCGCCAAGATGGTCCAGGCGCCGATCTTCCACGTCAACGGTGACGATCCAGAAGCCTGCGTCCGAGCCGCTCAGCTCGCCATTGCGTTCCGTGAGCGGTTCCACAAGGACGTCGTCATCGACATGGTCTGCTATCGGCGACACGGGCACAACGAGGGCGACGACCCGAGCTATACCCAGCCATTGATGTACCGCAAGATCGACACGATGCGCTCGGTCCGCAAGCTCTACACCGAGACGCTCATTCGTCGAGGTGACATCACGCTCGACGAGGCGGAGAAGGCCTTGGACGATTTCAACGCCCGTCTCCAGGCGGCACTCGACGAGGTGCGAGAGAAGGAAGTCCCGGTCCTCGATGCCCCCCTTCAGCTCGAGGTCCCCTCTGACGAGGATCCCGCAGAGACTGGGATCCCGGCAAGCGAGATCGCCACCATCGGCGCTGCGGTCCTGAGCGCACCAGACGGCTTCACCATGCATCCGAAGTTGCTGCGCCAGTTCGCTCAACGATCAGAGTTGCTCGCAGCCGGCCAGGTGGATTGGGCGCTCGGCGAGGCGCTCGCAATCGGTTCGTTACTCCTCGAAGGCACAGGGGTGCGACTCACCGGCCAGGACTCTCGGCGCGGGACGTTCTCTCATCGTCACGCGGTGTTGGTCGACTACGAGGATGGCGAGGAGTGGATTCCGCTGGCGCACCTGGGTGCTGGCGCAGCCCCGTTCACCATCCGTGACTCCCTGCTCAGCGAGTACGCGGTTCTGGGCTTCGAGTACGGCTACTCCGTCGAGGCGCCGAAGAACCTCACGATGTGGGAGGCGCAGTTCGGCGATTTCGTCAACGGCGCCGAGATCATCATCGACAACTTCCTGGTCGCAGCAGAGGACAAGTGGGGCCAGCACGCTGGCCTGGTGATGTTGCTGCCCCATGGCTATGAAGGCCAGGGGCCTGAGCACTCGAGCGCTCGCGTCGAGCGATTTCTGACGCTGTGCGCTCGCAACAACATGCGGGTCGTGGTGCCGTCGACTGCGGCGCAGTACTTCCACCTCTTGCGCTCGCAGGTCGCTCGCAGCCGCCAGACCCCCTTGATTGTCATGACGCCGAAGTCGATGCTGAGGGCGGAAGCGACTCGATCGAGCATCACCGAGCTGACCGCAGGTTCCTTCCAGCGCGTCATCGACGACACCTGCGATCCGCAGGGGATCTCGCGCATCATCATGGCGTCGGGCAAGGTCGCCCACGAGGCAGAGGCGCATCGGGCGGCGCTTCGAGAGGCTGGTGATGCCGCTGGTGTTGCCACCGCAATTGTGCGAGTCGAGCAGCTCTACCCGTGGCCCGAACAACAGATCGAGGAGATTGTCGCTCGCTACGACACTGCCACTGAGCTGGTCTGGCTCCAAGAGGAGCCCGAGAACATGGGAGCGTGGCCCTTTGCCCACCACCAATTCCATCGAGATATGCGCGACCGCCTGCGCCTCAGCCATATCTCACGTGCGGAGTCTGCCAGTCCCGCCACCGGAAGCGGCCTCGTGCACCGCACCGAGCAGGCGGATCTGCTTGACCGAGCGTTCGGATCGCTCTGAGTGTCAGCCGCTCTCGTCAGGAGGGGTGCTTGACTAGCGGGACCATGGACATCACGCACGTCGTCGTCGACGGATCGAACCTCGCCACCGAGGGCCGGACCCTCCCGAGCCTCAAACAGCTCGAGGAGGCCATCGCTGCCTATGAGCTCGAGCACCCTGATGCCACCCTGGTCGTCGTCGTCGATGCCACCTTCGAGCACCGAATCGAAGCACCTGAGCGCGACCGTCTGAAAGAGGCCGAGCTCCACGGCGAAGTGGTCTCGCCCCCGGCCGGAACCGTTGGGCGGGGCGACGCGTTCGTCCTCAAGATCGCCGAGCGGACCGGTGGGATCGTGCTGTCGAATGACTCGTTCCAGGAGTTCCACGGTGATCACCCGTGGCTCTTCGAGGAAGGTCGGCTCGTCGGCGGCAAGCCTGTGCCGGGCGTCGGCTGGATCTTCACGCCGAGGACTCCTGTTCGTGGCCCGAAGAGCCGCCAAGCAACCAGCTCAGCCGCTCGAAAGAAGGCCTCGCAGGCGGCACCGGCGAAGAAGCTCGCGGTCAAGCGCCCCGACGGCAGCACGCCGAAGGTCGGCGACACTCTCACCCCGCTGCCACCCCCGGAGCCGAAGAAGGTGCGGGCCTATGAGCTGGCGAAGGAGCTGGGCATCGACAACAAGGCACTCTTGGCGCTGGCCAAGAAGGCCAAGGTGGCGGTGAGGTCGCACTCGTCCTCGATCGAACCCGATGACGCGACCAAGATCCGCGAGGTGTTGGCGACCCAGGCGGCGACCGCCAAGATCCGGGCCTATGAGCTGGCCAAGGAGCTGGGCATCGACAACAAGGCACTCTTGGCGCTGGCCAAGAAGGCCAAGGTGGCGGTGGCATCCCACTCCTCGGCGATCTTGCTGAGCGATGCCGAGAAGATCAAGACACAAGCTGCCGCAGCGGTGGCGGTCCAAGAGGCCGCGGCCGCACCCGATGGATCTGAGAAGAAGGGCCGCCAGCGGTCGCGATCGCGCGGCGGGAGGGGCAAGGCCACCTCAGAGCAAGCTCCGGAGCCGGCGAAGACCGAAGAAGCGGCGACGAAGCGACCTCGCCGCCGAGGGAGTCGAACGGGCGGGCAGCAAGCGGCAGAGCCCGTCAACGCGCCACTCGATCTGGTGGCGTTCGTGTCCACCTACGAGGTCGGTGGGCAGGTCGATGGCGTGGTGACGTCGTTCACCAGTCATGGAGCCATGGTCGATGTCGCGCTGAGCGGCGACTCGAATTTCACCTGTTACGTGCGCACCGAGAACCTGGGGACGCCGCCACCAACCAAGGCCAGGGATGTCCTGGTCAAGGGCGATCAGCGTCGCTACAAGATCCTCTCCGTCGACACTGCACGTCGGACTGCTGAGCTCGAGCTCGTCTAGCGGGATGGATCCGACCGAGCTGCTGCCACATCGGCCGCCTTTCCTGCTCGTCGACGAGATCAACGAGATCATCCCCGGGACGTCGGCGAGCGGCTGGTGGCAGCTCACCGGCGATGAGTGGTTCTTCGCCGGTCACTTCCCAGGTCGTCCGACGCTGCCCGGTGTGCTGATGGTCGAGTCGTTGGCGCAAGTCGGTGCGGTGGCAGTGCTCTCGGAGGAACGCTACGCCGGCCGGCTGCCCTTGTTCGGCGGGATCGAGCGAGCCCGTTTCCGACGGCAGGTGGTCCCGGGGGACCGGCTCGATCTCCATCTCGAGGTGACGCAGCTCTCTGCTCGCGCCGGCAAGGGGACAGGCATCGCCAGCGTCGATGGTGACGTGGCATGCAGGTGCGACCTGCTCTTTGTGATCATCGACCAGTCTGAGGGGTGAGCGATGAGAATCGCGACGTGGAACGTCAACTCGATGAACGTTCGACTTCCGCGGGTGCTCGAGTGGCTGGAGTTAGCTGAGCCTGACGTCCTGTGTCTCCAGGAGACCAAGCAGTCCGATGAGAAGTTCCCCCACGAGCAGCTCAAAGAGGCTGGCTATGACTCGGTCCACCACGGGGAAGGTCGATGGAACGGCGTGGCGATCCTGAGCAGAGTCGGCATCGAGGAGGTCACCACCGGCTTCGGCCCCGACGGTGATGAGCGAGGTGCTCGGCTGATTGGTGCGACCTGCGGCGGTGTCCGGATCCTCAGCTGCTACGTCCCCAACGGTCGAAGCCTCGATTCAGAGCACTTCGAGGGCAAGTTGGCATGGATGGATCAGCTCTGCGCGCTGCTCAGAGACTCGCCTGCTGACCAAGACGTCGTGGCACTCGGCGACTTCAACATCGCTCCTGATGATGCTGACGTCTGGGATCCGGAGGCACTCATCGGGATGACGCACGTCTCTCCTCAAGAACGAGCCAAGCTGGCTGCGCTCACGGAGATCGGGTTCGACGACGTGTTCCGTCGTTTCTACCCGGATGGCGGCGTCTTCTCCTGGTGGGATTATCGCGACGGCGCCTTTCACAAGGGTCACGGGATGAGAATCGACTTGATCATGGCGTCGGCATCGTTGGCCGAGCGCGCTGTCGGTGCGTATGTCGATCGGGAGGCTCGCAAGGGACACAAGCCGTCAGACCACGCACCAGTCGTGGCCGACTTCTCTTGATCCTGGTCGTCAGGACAGGCCGGGAGGGAGCATCGCCTCGATGAGGCTCGGCCCCGGCGTGGCGAGCGAGGCACGCAGCGCTGTGGTGAGCTCTTCGGCCGTCTCGACCCGGACACCCGGGACTCCCATCCCCCGAGCGAGGGCGACGAAATCAAGCTCTGGCGAGGAGAGGTCGAGCATGGATGCGGCCGCAGAACCCTCGACGGTGGCGCCGACTCGCGCCAGCTCGAGGTTCAAGATCGCGTAACTGCGGTTGGAGAGGATCACCGTGGTCACGTCGAGCTGTTCTCTCGCCATCGTCCAGAGCGCGGAGATGGTGTACATCGCACTCCCGTCGGACTCGAGACACAGGATCTTGGAGTCAGGTCGGCCGATGGCAGCGCCGACTGCAGCGGGAAGGCCGTAACCGATAGCGCCACCCGTCAAGCTGAGCCAGTCGTGTGCAGGAACGCCAGCGGTGGCGCTCGCCAGGTGAATCCCTCCGGTGTTGGACTCGTCGACCACCACGGTGCCCTCGGTCAGGGTGGCGGCGATCGCTTGGGCGAAGGAGGCACCATTGAGGGCACCCGTCGGATCGGCGACTGGGGCTGCTTCGTTGCGCGGGGCAGGGTCAGTAGCACCCAGGAGATCGACCATGGCCTGGAGGGTCGCTGTCGCGTCATGCTCAGGACCGGCCAATGCCACGACGTTGGTCCCGCTGGCGACGAGCTTGGAGTCCATCCCTGGGTAGGCAAAGAATGAGACTGGCGTCTGCGCGTCGAGCGTGACCAGCAGGTCACAGCCTTCAAGCTGCATCGCCGCGAATTCGGCCAGATAGCTCAGCCGGCTCACGATCGGGGTGCCTGCTCCTCTCGTCGAGATGGCCGGGAAGGTCTCCACCATCAGCTCGGCTCCGGTCGACGCTGCAACGCTGCCTGCGAGGCGAAGGGCTGCATCTCGGGCCGCTCGACCACCGACGAGGAGGATCGGCCGCTCGGCTGCTCGCAGCGACGCCACTGCAGCCTCGATGGTGCTGGCGGCGGGAAGGGACCGAGTGGGGGACGTGCATTTGCCAAGTGCTGCTCCTTGGGCGTCACCCCACGAGACGTCAGCGGGGAGGACCAAGGTTGCGACTCCTGACGGCGGTCCAACTGCAGCATCGATGGTGCTGGCAGCGTCGCGCCCTACCTCGGCGCTGGACATTGAGGTGATCACTTCGGTCGAGAAAGTTGCGGCGACGCCTTGGATGTCACTGGTCAAGGGGGCGTCGAGCGAGACGTGGTCGATGGCGTGCTCGCCGACGATGCTGATCACAGGCGTCCGCGCCCGTCGCGCGTTGTGGAGGTTGGCCAGCGCGTTGCCTTGGCCAGGACCGAGGTGGAGGAGCACCGCCGCAGGTGTGTCGGCGACCCGGCCGTACCCGTCCGCAGCACCTGCTGCCACGCCCTCGAAGAGCGCGAGGATGCCCCGCATAGCGGGAACCTCATCGAGCGCTGCGACGAAGTGCATCTCTGAGGTGCCTGGATTGGCGAAGCAGACGTCGACGCCGTTGTTCACCAGCGTGTCGAGGAGCAATCGTGCGCCATTGGCGGTGGTCATGATGGGGTTCCTCTCATGGATCGACCAGGGTTGAGCAGTGTGGTGGGATCGAAGGCGGCCTTGATGCGTCGTTCGAGCTCAAGTCGGACGGGATCGGTGAGGGCAACGTAGGCGCTGAGCTTTGCCGTACCGATGCCATGTTCGCCGGAGATGGCCCCGCCGTGGTCGAGACCGGCTCGGAAGAGCTCCATCAGGAGCTCTTCGCGCACGAGCTCGTCAGGCTCGAACACCGACAGGTGGACGTTCCCGTCGCCGACATGCCCGCAGCCGGTGATGAAGGTCTGCCGGCGTGACGCGATCGCGCTGACCTCGGCGAGGTATGGGGCGACCGCCGCTCGCGGGACCACGACATCGATGATGTCGGTGGCGCCGTTCGCCTTGGCGACGTAGAAGGCGCGCTCTCGCGCAGCGATGAGCTCGGCGCCAACGCTTGGCCGCAGCTCGTAGACATCGATCGCCCCAAGCTCTGCGAGATGCTGCGCGACCTCGGCCGCATCATCGTCGAGTCGATCGGCTGCGGTGCTCTCGAGCACCACCACGAGATAGGCGAGCGCCACATCGGCGACGTCCGGGGGGATGGCGAGGTCGAGGCCCGCCGCTGCCGTGATGCCAGCCATGGTGAGGAGGTCGAGGTATTCGAGGATGGCGGGGTCCACTCCGGTGGCGACCAGGTGAGGGATCGCCTCGGTCACCTCCTCCAGCGTGGCGAAGGGCGCCAGCAAGGTCGCGCGGTGGTCACGTCGGGGCGAGAGCTTGACGATCACCTTGGTCACCAGCGCGAGGGTCCCTTCGGAGCCGATGAGGAGCTGGACGAGGTCGTAGCCGGTCGAGCTCTTGACGAATTTCCCACCGAGCTCGAGGCTCGTCCCATCCGCCAGCACAACCGTCAGGCCAAGCACGTGGTGTCGGGTGACGCCATCTCGCACCGCACGCATCCCACCGGCGTTCGTCGCCACGTTGCCACCCAGCGAGCCTGACCTCTCGCCTGGGTGGACTGGGTAGTAGAGGCCGCTGCCGGCGAGCGCGTTGTCGAGGCGCTCGAGCGTGACGCCGGGCTCGACGACGGCGACATGGTTCGTGAGGTCGATCTCGATGATCTTGTCCATGCGCTCGAAGCTGATGAGCACGGCGCCGTCGACGGGGACTGCCGCGCCCGAGAGTCCCGTCCCAGAGCCGCGCGCGACCATCGGGGTACCCGCCTCGCGGCAGCATCGAGCGATGGCGCACACCTCATCGTGCGTCCGTGGCCGCACCACACAGCACACCTCGGGTGGTGCAGGGTGGAGCGATTCATCGTGGAGGACGTCAGGGTTGATCTCGTCCTCGGCATCGACGTTCGCTGAGCCGACGATGCTGCGCAACTCGTCGACGATCTCGACCTCACTCACACTCCACCCCCTCATCGCCGTCGTCAACCTTGCCACGTCGCTCCATCGCAGCGAGGACCGTTGCTCGAAGCGCCGCGGCTCGCTGTGCCCCCGATGCCCTCGAAGTTGGACGAACTGCGTGTTCCATCTGATCGAGCTCGCGACACATTGGCTCGAGGAAGGGCGACCTGCGACGAGGAGGAGAGGCGGCTCGTTCCTCGCCGTCTCGTCGAGCGGCCCAGGTCACGGTGAGCTCTTGCTCTGCCCTCGTGAGGGCGACATAGAGGAGCCGCCGCTCCTCGTCAGCCTGCGCACCTGTCGATGCGGCACCATGTGGCACGAAACCGTCACTGCAGCCGATGACGAAGACGAACGGCCACTCGAGACCCTTTGAGCGATGGAAGGTGCCGAGCGCCACCGCATCGAGCGGGGGACCAGCGCCGCCCGGTCGCCTTTGCGGCTTGGGGTCGAGGTCGCTGGCTGCGGCGAGATCCGGGGCCAACGTGGTGGTCGGGATGCCGACGTGCTCGAGCGCGGTCCCGATGATGCCGAGCTGGGCATTGGTCCGAGCGAGGACGGCGAACGACCGCCAACGGCCGCCTGGGGCGTGGAGCTCGAGGATCCGGCGCGCCACGAATACGGCCTCTGCCGGATCGTCGGCGAGCTCCACCACCATGGGGGGTCGACCAGGTGCCTGGCTCGCCACAGTCGGGCGTTGATCGCGCGGCGGCAGTACCGCTGCTGCCGCTCTCACGATCTCGGGGGTGCTGCGGTGGTTGTCACCCAGGGAGATCACCCGCAACGTCGGGTAGAGGTCCTCGATGTTGGCGAGCAATCGTGGGTCCGCACCGTTGAACCCGTAGATGGACTGATTGGGATCGCCGACGAGGAACAGTGTGCTCTCCGTGGTGGTCAGCCGACTGACCAGCTCGAACTGCAGCGGACTCACGTCCTGGAACTCGTCAACGAGAAGATGGCGAGTTCGCCAATGGATGGCTGCCGCGAATCGGTCATCGTCGAGCGCGGCGGCGGCCTCGATGATCAGGTCGTCGAAGTCGAGCATGCCGGCCCGCCGCCGCCCCTGCTCGTAGCGAGCGAAGACGGCTGCGACATGGTGCGGCGCCAGCGTGGGCCGCCGATGTTGGCCCATGACAGCGTGCTCGTAGTCATCGGGTTCCACGCCTCGACCCTTGGCCCAGGAGATCTCGGTGTCGATCCCGGCCGCCGCACTTGTCGGGATCCCAGGCGTCTCCTCAAGCAGCCGGCGGAGACTGCGTCGTCGATCTGTCAGGAGCTTCGGCGGTCCATCGCCGTCTTGCGCCCGACGGGTCTCGAGCAGATCGAGCGCCGTCCGGTGAAAGGTGCCAGCTCGCACTCCCTCGACTCCCAGTCGCCAGAGTCGGTCTCTGAGCTCCTGGGCCGCTTTCCTGGAGAAAGTGACCACGAGGATTGTCCGAGGATCGATCCCGTCGTCGACCATGCGGGCGACGCGGAGGGTGAGCACCCTGGTCTTGCCGGCTCCTGCGCCGGCGAGGACCGCGAGCCGCGGCTCAGGCGCGGTGACCGCCTCCCGCTGTGACGAGGTGAGCCGAGCCAGGAGATCCTCCTGCGCTGGGGTCCCGTGAGCCATGGTCCAACCGTAGCCATCCGGCGCGACGTGGCTCCCGGCCGGCGTCGGTAGGGCTGGATAGTCTGAGGGACGCTCATGGTCACGTTGTTCGCTCCTCCCCGGCAAGTGATCCCGACCTCCCGGGTCCGAGGCTGATGCTTCAGTCGTTCGCGGGAGGCTCGATCTTCGGTTCCACCACCGGCGCCGGACCGCCGAGGGTCATCGCGCTCCACGGATGGGGCCGGACTCACGGTGACTTCACCATGGTGCTCGCCCCACCAGGTGGCGAGCCTCTCGATGCGCTCGCCATCGATCTGCCGGGCTTTGGCGCCACGCCACCGCCCCCCTCTCCCTGGGGTTCTGCGGACTACGCCAGGGCGCTGCTGCCAGTCCTCGAGGAGGTCGGCGAACCGGTGGTCCTCGTCGGGCATTCCCACGGCGGTCGTGTGGCGGTGAGCCTCGCCGACATGGTCCCAGGATCGGTGGCAGGCCTCCTTCTCATCGGCGCACCGATCCTCCGGCCTCCGTCGAAACGTCCGAGCGCCTCGTATCGAGTCATTCGGTGGCTCAACAAGAGTGGGCTCTACTCCGATGCTCGAATGGAGGCACTCCGGCGCCAGCGAGGATCGGCTGACTATCGCGCCGCGAGTGGCGTCATGCGCGACACTCTGGTCACTGTGGTCAACGAGACGTTCGATGACGAGCTGGGTCGGCTGTCGATGCCGACGACCTTCTTGTGGGGAGCGCAGGATACTGACGTGCCCCTGTGGATCGCTGAGCAGGGGGTCGCGCTCGCAAGAAGAAGCGCATCCCAGCCTCACGTCGCCCTTGAGGTGCTGCCCGGCATCGGCCACCTCGTGCCAACCGGCGCCCCAGCCGCGACCCGTCGAGCTATCGAAGGGCTGCTGTGATGGCATCGTGGCTTGGTCTCGTTGCGCTGGTCGCCGGCGTGGCTGCGTGCGTCCCTGCCGGGCTTCGATGGCTTCGGGTTTCACAACGAGAGCACTACCTCCCAGGCGCATCATCTCGTTTCGCTCTCCGCTGGTGGACCACCAGCCTTGTGAACATGCTCCTTGCGGTGCTGGCCATCGCCTCCTTGATCGTCGTCTGGTGGGTACCGGTGGCGGGCCTCATCGCAGCTGGCGTCGCTGCAATCGGGCCGTGGGGACTCAGCGTCAAGGGGCGAACGTCACCTCTGGCATGGACCCGACGCGCCAGGACGCTTGCCCTCGTCTCGGCATTCCTGGTCGTGGTTGTGGTGGCGATCGGCGCGCTCCTCGGTGACGCTGCAGCGGGCGCAGCGCTCGCCTGCGTCCTCAGCCCTCTGCTCGTCGACGGTGCAGCAGGGATCCTGCAGCCCATCGAAGAGGCAGCGTCCAAGCACTTCCTCGATGATGCCAAGCAGCGGCTTGCCCGCGTGTCGCCGACCGTCGTGGCCATCACAGGCTCCTATGGCAAGACCACCACCAAGAACCATCTGGCGGCTCTGATCGGCAACGACCGAATCACTGTGCCGTCGCCGCGGTCGTTCAACAACCGGTCAGGATTGGCGCGAGCGATCAATGAGCACCTTGCAGACGGCACACAGGTCTTCATCGCCGAGATGGGTACCTACGGCCCGGGCGAGATCGCAGCGATGTGTGAGTGGTGTCCACCGACCGTCTCCATGATCACCGCCATCGGCCCAGTACACCTCGAGCGCTTTGGCAGCCTCGAGGTGACGCTTTCCTCGAAGGCGGAAATCACGGTGCCCGCCGAGGTCGTCATCTTGAACGTTGATGATCATCGCCTGGCTGGTCTTGCCGACCGCCTCAGCGCGGCGGGCAAGCGAGTCATCCGTGCGGGTTCGGCGAGCGCCGAGGCAACGGTGGTCGTCGCGACCGACGGAGACAACTGGTCGATCAGGATCGACGGCGCCGAGATTGGTACCTCGCCGGTCATCATCGGCGTGCAGCCGACCAACGTGGCCTGTGCCATCGGTGCCGCTCTTGCACTCGGTCTCGACGCAACCTCGGTCGTCGGACGCGTCAGCAGCCTCTCGAACGTAGAGAACCGGCTCGCTGTCGCGACCGTGCCGAGTGGGGTGACCGTCGTGGACGACACCTTCAACTCCAACCCGGCAGGAGCAGCTGCAGCGCTTGCAGTGCTCGACCGACTCGACGTGCCAGGGCGTCGAGTGGTCGTCACCCCCGGCATGATCGAGCTCGGCCCAACGCAGAACGAAGCGAACGCCACGTTCGCCGAGCGTGCGGGTGAGATGGCGGACGTGGTGGTGGTGGTCGGACGCACGAACCGCCGGGCACTTCGACGAGGTTTGGCCGGCCAGTCGGCCGAGCGCATCGAGGTTGCCACTCGTGAAGCAGCGGTCGACTGGGTGCGGGCCAACCTAGGGCCCGGGGACGCCGTCCTCTACGAGAACGATCTGCCGGACAACTACCCTTAGGAGGGCCTCGGCGACCGCCGACCATCCAAGAGGGAGCACGCAACGTGGGAGAGATCGCTGTCCTGTTCGGCGGACCGTCACCGGAGCACGACGTCAGCATCCTGACCGGGCTGCAGGCAGCTCACGAGCTGTGCTCGCAAGGTCGACCGCCGATCGCCATCTACTGGACCAAGACAGGCTCCTTCGTCCAGGTCGACCCCACACTCGAAGCTGGCGCATTCCTCGAGGGGTCGCCGAAGGGTGCGACTGCGCTGACGCTCAGCGCAAGCGAGCCTGGCGGTTTCGCTCCTGAGGGTGGACGCCTCCGCGCCGCACGGCCCCTGGAGATCGACGTCATCATCCTGTGCACGCATGGTGGACCGGGTGAGGATGGGACGCTGCAGGCGACCCTCGACCTCGCCGGCATCGCCTACACGGGACCGAACCTGGCGGGCGCTGCGCTTGGGATGGACAAGCTCGCCTTTGGGGCACTCATGGAACAGGCTGGGATCCCATCGTTGCCTCGTGTCGCGCTGAGCGCGTCGACGACCTCGGTCGGCTTCGAAGGTCCGTACATCGTCAAGCCCCGCTTCGGTGGCTCCTCGATCGGGATCGACGTGGTGGCCGACCTTGAGGTGGCGATCGCCCGGCTCGGCGCCAACCCCCACCTTGCGCTCGGCGCCGTGGTCGAGCCTTACCGTCCGGACCTCGCTGACCTGCAGATCGCAGTGCGCAGCCACCCTGCGCTCGAGCTCAGCGCCATCGAGCGGCCACTTCGCTCGGGGGCGTCGGGAGAGATCCTCGGCTACACCGACAAGTACGTCGGCGGCGAGGGGATGGCGAGCGCCCCTCGAGAGTTGCCAGCCGCCATCAGCGAGCAGCGGGAGGCCGAGATCCGAGGACTTGGAGCGCGAGTCGCCGCAGCCGCTTTGGTGCGTGGTGTGGCGAGGATCGATTTCCTGGCCAGTGACGACGAGCTCTATGTCAATGAGATCAACACGATTCCGGGCTCACTGGCTCGCTATCTCTTCATCTCGCCACTCGTCCCGTTCGGGACGCTCCTTGCAGATCTGGTCGACGAAGCGAGACAGCGCCCGACCCACCGTTACAGCGCAGCGGGCGCTGACGGGCTCGTGCTCAGAGGCGCGTCATCGATCGCAGCCAAGCTGGCATGAGATGACGATCGCTCGCGAGCTGCTCGAGCAAGCTCGCTGAAGCGCTCCTCGAGCGCCGGGACTGGCCACGCCCCTGGATCGAGCTCGTCGACGATCGTCCCTAGGTCACCGAACGCGCGACGGACCCCATCGATGTCGCCAAGCAGCGAGGCTGCCTCCATAGCTGCGATCGCGAGCCGTTCGGAGTAGGGAAGCACGAGGCGGGCCCGCTCGATGGCGAGATCCACGAGTGCAGGGTGCCCGCTCGCTGCCGCGTCGAGAGCGAGCGAGACAGCTGCCGACTCGACTGCTCGCTCCAGCCTGGCCCGGTGGCCCTCGGGAACGAACCATTCCCACCCTGCCAGGACTGCACCGAGTGGTTCTGACTCGACGAGCTCGATGGCGGCGCGAAGGTGCGCGAGGCGCTCATCTCGGTCGGCGGCGCCGTCGGCTGCCTCGAGGTGCGCCTCGAGCACGTCGAGGTCCGTCGTGATCGCATCGCCGGCTCGATAGCAGCCGCTCCTCGACGCGGTCGGCAACACCGGGGAGCCGTCGGGCATGGTGCCGAGCGCCCGACGGGCGGCACTTGCGACGTTGAAGAGCGTCTTGGTCGCAGCGTCTCTGGTGCTTGAGCCGAGGACCCGTGTCCGGATCCGATCTCCGGTCACATCCTCGGGTCGATGGAGGGCGAGGTAGGCCACGACTTCGGTTGCCCTGCGAGCTCGCTTAGGGTCGAGCGGCTCCACCAGCCCCTGGAGAGACGGCTGGGAGCACAGGATACGAACCATCACCTGGTGCTCACGCGAAGGCCCATCGTGGGAAATCGGCTGCTGCGCCTCAGGAGCACTGACGACGAGGGATGCGTGGTCATCGTCCTCGTCAGGACGAAGCACCCCGGAGATGGGCCACCACTCCAGCTCGACATCGAAGTTTGGAAGCGTCAGCCACCCATTGCCGACTGTGACGTCGACATCGTCGATCGACTCGTCGGCCACTTCGAGGACGGCGGCGCCAGGCGCTCTCGAGCGTCGCCCGTCTGAGATGTGCAGCCCGATGGGGTCGAGGTCGACAGGTCGATCTCGTCCGTCGGCGTCGCTGTCGCGAGAGATGAGTGGCCCCCACGTGAATGACTGCTGCAGTTGCCAGGTCTGGGCGAACAGGGCTTCAGCATCGGCTCCGCCAATGCATGCTGCGCTCCCTGCAGGGATCAGCAGGCTCATCTCGGCTTCATCGGTGGAGCCGAGAGGGGCGACGATGGCATGAGCAGCAAGTGGGAGCTCATCTTCGCGGGTGAGCTCCTCGACGGTGGCGTGCCAGAGGGCGCCTGTCTCGTTCCGGATGACGGCGCCATCGGCATCTATGAACAACAGACAGAGGTCGGACAGGACCCCATCGGCTCCAGCTAGGAGGATGGCTCGTTCGGTGAGGGTGAGCAGCGGGGACACCGCGAGACGTTCGAGGCCGATGGCCAGGTCGATGACCTCGGGACGAGGTCGACGTGTGCGCCGAGCACGTCGCAGCAGCAGGGCTGCCACGGTCGAGGTTCCGAGTCCGACCGTCAGCCAGACCCACGAGTGCGCAGCGAGGGCTTGGGTGCTCGACGCTGTCGGCGTCGACGGGCCGGTGGCTGCGTCGAGTGGGGCAACCTCCGAGCGAGCGGGGAGAGGGGGTGCCACCCGTGGCGGCGGCCCCTCAGGGACAGGTGCTCGAAGTGTCCAGCCCGGTTGGATCACGCTGGGGTCGACGAAGAGGCGTCCGTCGTTCATGGTCGAGCCGAGGTTCGCACCGGCGAGGAGGTTCCACGCGTCGCCGTCGCCATAGAGGTGTTCAGCGATCGACCAGAGGTCGTCGCCGGGTTGAACCTTGTAGAGCACAGCGGGAAAGCTCGACAGCGATTGTGTCGAGGCCGTGGCGGTCGTGGTGGCCGCGAGCACCGCAGGGGCAGGTTCCTGGTGCACAGCCGGATCGGCGAACGAGATTGAGGACGGCAGCAGCGCTCCCACGCTCATGATCAAGCCGACCAGACCCGCTGCGAGTGGGTCGAGCATGCCTGAGCGAGCCGCAGCCTTCGGTGTGCCGCGGAGGCGTCGGGTCACATCGACCACGAGGCCGAACGCGCACCACGCCCACAAGATCCAGGCGAGGGTCGCCACGTCGGTCGTTGCCGAGGCGGCGTCATGAGGAGCTCTCGGGACGTGCAGGCCGAATGTCACCGCCAAGACGGCGGGGACGACCAGGAGCACGCCGAGGCCGAGGATGCCATCAGCGACACCACCACGCCGCTTCACGATGCACCGACCGAGATGCTGAAGGAGGTGGTGGCGACGTCATCGGGCCCGGAGATGGTGATGGTGCACCCGCCACTGGGCAACGTGACGCTGACGCCACTCGACCCACTGCTCGACGTCGTGGTGCCGCCGCAGTCTGCCGCGAGCGTGAGCGACGTCGAGGTGTTCCAGGTGGCTGATGCCCTTGTGGGGGAGACCGGGCTGACTGGGTAGCTGGCGCTGACCGAGGTGGGACCCGAGAGCCAGCCGTTGAACGTGGTCACGGGAGCAGCAGTGGCTTGCGTCGGCGTGAAGGTCGGTGCCGCCGTCGTGGTGGTGGTGT
>CAITOG010000081.1 GCA_903893955.1 uncultured Actinomycetes bacterium | reverse complement strand
CGATGGGTCCCTGGTACATCCTGATGGACGAGTTCCTCGTGTCCGGCGAGAACATCCTGAGGAACCTCGAGCTCGGGCTCAGGCTCGGCCAGCGATGGGGTGGCGCCATGGAGGTCGGTTACCTACCTGACATGTTCGGCCACATCACCCAGATGCCCCAGATCCTCCGCTTGGCTGGCTTCGACGACGCCGTCCTCTGGCGTGGCGTGCCCTCCGCCATCACAAAGAACGGGTTCGACTGGGAGGCCCCGGATGGCTCAACGGTTCGAGTGGAGTACCTGCCGGTCGGCTACTCGAATGGTGCGGCGCTGCCCAAGGACCCTGCGGCGCTGACCCGTCGAACGAGGGACCATGCACGTGAGGTAGAAGCGTTCCTCTTCGATGACCTCCTGCTGATGAATGGATCGGATCACCTCCGCCCCCAGCCGTTCCTCGGAGCGACGGTCGCCACAGCGAACGCCGGCCAGGACGAGTTCTCGTTCGAGATCACGTCACTCGTGGACTACCTCAAGACTGTCCCTCGCGAGGGTCTCGAACGGTGGAAGGGCGAGCTGCGCTCAGGGTTCCGATCGAACGTCCTCATGGGCGTGATCTCGAACCGCGTCGACGTCAAGCGCTCTGCCGCGAACGCTGAGCGGGCGGTCGAGCAGCGCGGTGAGCCGCTCGCCTCGATGTTCCTCCCGCCGGAGACCTATCCCGTCGCCCTGTTCGACGTGGCGTGGCGCGAGATGATCCGCAACTCTGCGCACGACTCCATCTGCGCCTGCTCGGTTGACGACGTCGTCGACGCCGTGCTCCATCGTTTCGCCGAAGCTCGACAGATCGGCGACGGGGTGGCGGCGAAGTCGCTCGCAGCACTTGCCCGATCGCTCTCGGCACCCGGCATCACCGTGGTCAACTCGTCGGCTCGACCACGAGGTGGCGTGGTCGAGGTCATTGTCACCGACGAACACGATGTCCGAGGTGACCTCCAAGTGATCTCAGAACGTGGGGGGCTGCCAGGCACCATGACCGTCGATGCGGGCACCGTCCGTTCCGTCCTCGGTCTTCTCCAAGGACCCAAGATCGACAACGACACGTGGATTCAGGATGTCACGTTCGAAGATGCGGACGACGGGATCCACCTCGACATCAAGATCGGTTCTGAAGAGATGCCAGGCGTCCCGATCGCAGAGGTAAAGCAGGATCTGTACACGGCGCTCGGTGCTCGACCAGATGCGATGGTGCATGTCGCCCTCGTTCAGCCGCGGATCCGACGGGTGCTCGCCAAGACGGCCCCGGTCTCTGGCTTCGGGTGGGCGCCGTTCAGCGCGACCACGGTGGCATCGCCTGCAGAGGGCAGCGACGACGACGCCATCAGGTTAACGAACGGCCTGGTCGACGTCGTCCTCGACCCTGCGAACGGGACCTTCAGCGTGGATGGCCTCGAAGGCTTCGGCCGCCTCGTCAACGTTGGCGATCTCGGCGACAGCTACAACTACTCGCCCCCTGCTACTGACAGCACGGTCGACAGCCCTGACTCCGTCGAGCTCGAGCTCGTTGAGTCAGGCCCGATCCGAGCCTCGGCGAAGATCGTCGCGACCTACACCTTGCCCGAATGCATCGAGGCCGGCAGCCAACGGCGCGTTGGTAGCCGGGAACACGTGATCGAGACCACCATCGAGATCCACGCCGACGACCCGACCGTTCGAGTCTCGACCTCCTTCGAGAACAGGTCGCGTGACCATCGGCTTCGGATCCATCTGCCACTTCCAATTTCGGCAGCCTCGTCGACCGCCGAGTGCGCCTTTGGGACGGTCGAGCGAGGACTCGAGGCCGAGGGCCGCTCCGACGAGTTCGGCCTCCCGACCTTCCCGTCGCGCCGCTTCGTCCAGGCAGGTGGCCTTACGGTCGTCCACGAGGGGCTCAACGAGTACGAGCTGGTCGACATCCATGACGGCGAAGCGAGGGGCATCGCTCTGACCTTGCTCCGAGCGACCGGCATGCTCTCACGGGCCGGCATCACCTACCGCCCGCTCCCGGCAGGACCACTCACTCCGGTCGAGGGCTTGCAGATGGTCGGGAAGGTCATCACGGCGCGCTACGCGCTCCGAACCGATGATGTCGACCCCTACGCAATGGCGACTGACGTCTTGCTGCCCCTCGAGACAGTCACCTCGTTCGGTGGTGGCACGAGAGACGACTCCGGAAGCTTCCTCGATCTCGCCGGTGCTGAGGTGGCCTCGCTCCGCCGTCTCGACGGCAAGGTGGTGGTGAGGATCTTCAATCCTCTCGCCCAGGCGACAACGGTGAACGTCCCTGGCCGAGCAGGTGCCCTCATCGATTTGCACGGCCGTGAGCTCGAGCGCTTCACCTCCAGCCTGAAGCTCGGACCGCATGGAATCGCCACGCTGCGGCTCGACGAGAGCTAACGCAATTCAATCTGTGACAAGACCTCGGTAGAGCGCTTCGTCCCACTCGACTCGGGCCGGGCGCTCCATGAGCTCGAGCAGTGCTCGGCGCGGCGTGGTGGTTCCAGCGACGATCGCGGCAACCTGCTCGCTGATCGGCATCTCGACGCCTACGTCTCGAGCCAGCCGCACCAAGGGTCCCGCAGACTTCACACCCTCCGCCACCATGTGCATCGAGTCGATGATTTCGATGAGGTCCCGCCCCTGGCCAAGCGCGAAGCCGACCGTCCTGTTCCGGCTCTTCTCAGACGTACAGGTGGCGATTAGATCGCCGACTCCAGCAAGACCGCCGAACGTAAGGGTGTGGCCGCCACAGGCGATGCCGAGGCGACCCATCTCCGCCAGACCACGCGTCATGATCGCGGCGCGTGTGTTCTCGCCGAAACCAAGCCCGTCTGCGATACCTGATGCGATGGCGATGATGTTCTTCGTCGCTCCCGCGAGCTCGCTACCGACAACATCGCTGCTCGTGTAGACGCGCAGCGTCGAAGAATGCAGCGCCGACTGGACACGCGCTGCAGCTTCGCCGTCGTGGCTCGCCACCACACATGCAGCGGGCTGCCCAAGTGCGATCTCCCTCGCAAGGTTGGGCCCAGTCAGAACGCCGGTTACGGCATGAGGGATCACCTCTTCGATGACCTCCGACATCCGACGCATCGACCCGTCTTCGATTCCCTTCGACAAGCTGAACACCGGCGTCCCGGCGGCGATGTGGGGCGCGGCCATCTCGAGGACAGCTCGAGTCCCGTGCGAGGGAACCGCGATCAGGACCACAGCAGCGCCAAGCAGCGCATGCTCGATCTCAGCGGTGGCGACGAGTGTCCGGGAGAGAGCGACATCAGGCAGATAGCGGCTGTTGGTGTGCTCGACAGAGATCTCATCAGCGACAGTCCTCGATCGGGCCCAGATGACCGTGTCGACGTGGGGTGCGGCGAGCGACGCAAGCGCCGTACCCCAAGACCCTGCACCGATGACGACGAGCTTCCCCTCCATGCGTCGAGCCTATGACCACGAGGTACCTCGTGCCAGAGGTGCAGGCGACTCTCCTACACTTCGAGACGTGGCCATGTCCCCCTCTTCAGATGGGCTGGCGAACGTCACGCACGACGTGGCCACGCTCATCCCTGTCAAGGCGTTCCACGATGCCAAGGAGCGGCTTGCGAGCGTCATGAGCGACGCAGAGCGTGCCGCCCTCGCTCGACGGCTCGCCGAGGGGGTGATCGCCGCGGCCAAGTCGACATACGTCGCGGTCGTCTGTGATGACGACGACGTTGCATCGTGGGCGGCGATGCGCCAGGCCGAGGTCATCTGGGCACCAGGCCGAGGACTCAACCTTGCGGTTGCCCACGGCACCCACCAGCTCAGCAACCGGGGCTTCAAGAGGATCAGGGTCGTCCACGGGGATCTCATAGATCCAGCCGACCTCGCCAACCTTCCTGTCGCACGGGGCGTCCTGCTGGTGCCAGATCGATTCGACGATGGGACCAACGTGATCGAGATCCCTGGTGGGGTTGACTTTGGCTTCGCCTACGGCCCCGGCTCGTTCACACGGCACCTCGCGGCAGCACGAGACCTTGACCTGCCGGTCACGGTGTTCAGGGACACGGCACTCGGCCACGACGTCGACGTTCCCGACGACCTCATCTAGTCGACCAACGTGAAGAGGGAGGCCCGATGGGCCCCCCTCTTCACGAAGTCATCTGACGGACTAGCGGCGTCGAGCTGCAGCCTTCTTCACCGTCTTCTTGGCGGCGGTCTTCTTGGCCGGAGCCTTCTTGACAGCCTTCTTCGCGGCGGTCTTCTTGACCGGAGCCTTCTTGACAGCCTTCTTGGCGGCGGTCTTCTTGGCCGGAGCCTTCTTGACAGCCTTCTTCGCGGCGGTCTTCTTGGCCGGAGCCTTCTTCACCGTCTTCTTGGCGGCGGTCTTCTTGACCGGAGCCTTCTTGGCCGGAGCCTTCTTCTTTGCGGCTGGTGCCACAGGAGTACCTCCTTGGGATTCAATTGCTACGTGTCGACCGATCCAGTGCCAGGAGCAACTCGGCTCCTGTGCGCCACACGACGGCACGTAGTTGAGTGACCCCACCCGCGTCGAGCGCCAGCAGCCCTGCTGTCGCGTCGAATCGAGGTGGCGTACGGCCAAGCCCCAGAGAGGATGTCAGACGTCTTCACACTGCTGTCCACGACGATCACCTCAGGTCCTCGGCTAGCAACAGTTGAGTACGTCACACGATGCGGGTCAAGCATCATCGCTTCGAGACAGTTGCGCGCATGACATTGGACGAGCAGCGATCGCATCCGGGCATCCTCCTCGGTGGTGGCCCTGGCGGGTGGACATGGAGCGGTCACCAAAGAAGCGCTCTTATCCTCGGGCCCACACGTTCCGGCAAGACGACGAGCTTCATCATCCCCAACGTCCTTAGCGCAACCGGCGCTGTCGTCTCGACCTCAACAAAGCCTGACGTGATGCGACAGACCGCCCGCGCGCGTTCTGCGCACGGAACGTGCCTCCTCTTCGATCCTTCAGGAACCCTGCGCCCTCCATCCGGCGTGGAAAGGATCGGCTGGTCCCCGATGACAGCCGCCCACCGATGGGATGGGGCCCTCGACATCTCGCGGGCCATGGTTGCTGCGTCTCGGAGCGTGTCGGCACGGGCTGGGGGATTCCTGGACCACTGGACCGAACGGGCAGGTGCGCTCCTAGCTCCGCTGCTCCACGCAGCCGCGCTCACGAGGGCCCCCATGAGCGAGGTGCTCTCGTGGGTGGACCACAAGCGACCGACCCCTGCGCTCGACATCCTCGAGGGCGAGCACGGTCCGCACCACCCGGCGACCGGCCTCTTAGTTGGCATTGCAACGACGGATCAGCGCGAGCAGTCCGGTATCTGGTCCACCACTGCCGGCGTCCTCGGCGCCTACCGCTCCCTCGGTGCGCTCGACTCCACCGCTGGCGTCCAACTCGATGCAGCGAGCTTTGTCGAGGGCTCCCACACGCTGTTCATTGCAGCGCCGGGCCGCAACCAATCCCAGCTCGCCCCCTTGGTCGTCGGCCTCCTCAGCGAGATCCAGGATGCGGCATACCGGCGCTCCAACCAGAACCGCCCCGTGCTCTTCGCTCTCGATGAGCTCGCGAACATCGCCCCCCTCCCCGATCTCGCCAGCGTGGTGAGCGAGGGAGGGGGCCAGGGACTTCTCACGCTCGGTTGCCTCCAAGATCTCTCACAAGCACGCGCCCGATGGGGCGCTGAGGCTGATGGTTTTCTTTCGTTGTTCTCGAGCACCGTCGTTCTCGGCGGGGTCGCAGATCCACGGACGCTCAAGACCCTGAGTGATCTTGCAGGGCTCGTTCCGGCAGAACGACCTGGCCGATCGATCTCGAGATCACGGCGGTCAGGGCTTAGCTCGTCATCGTCAGTGTCCACCGCACTCGAACATCGCCTTCCCCCCGACCAAATCGCGCGAGGCGTCACCGGTCATGGCCTGCTCCTTGATGCCGCCAACGAGATTGGCTGGGTACCCCTCACCATCTCGTGGCGCGACGACCCGTGGCGACTCGAGCTCCAGCGAGGATCGATTGGTCTCGACCTCACCCGTTGATGATGTCATCGCGGATCAAAGTTCGTGTTCCAGCCGAGATGTCCATCTCGGTCGCACTCCGCACACACGGTTCCACTGCCCGTCCCGCTTTGACCTCGCAACCTTGGGGCTGGCACAGGCGGGAAATGTCCACTCTAGGGACACTTGTGAAGGCCCTTGATGGTCCGTCGGCGAATTAGTCGTGGCGTCACTCTCCCCGATGGCCCCACGGTCAGCGGAGCGACTGTCCTCGGCCTTCACGTGTGTCGCGAGTCACGCCGATCGAAGGGTGGAGATGTTGGGGGCGTGTCCGTACCCGTTCGAGGAGTCGTCGCTCCTCCCACCACCGTCTGAGCGGTTCGGCGCTTGTCGGGCGGGGGCCCAGATCCCTCAGCATTCGGCTCGGGACCAGCCAGGCGCTCGCTGCCATCTCTGGCTCGCGCAGGCCCCACCCAAGAGGTACCCCGAGACGGGCCAACTCGTCCGCCACAACGGAGCTCGAGACTCCCCCGACCGAGGCGCTCGCCATCGATTCCACGATAACTCGTGGCGTGACAGGACGACTGTGGAGGCATGACGCGTAACGGTGCTCATCGACCCGATCTGGCGGTCGGCGCAGGCGAGCTGGTTCGTCGTAGGACGGCGCATGACGAAGCCGTTGGGTCCACGCCTCCTGCAGCGCCGATCGGTGCATCTCCTGCTTCGTCTCTCGCCATTGCGTTCGTCGACGTTCTTCGCTTCGGCCCGACAACGCGTTGCACTGGGCGTCGGTGATCCCTTGGAGGCGGATCGTGCCGTCGATGCCAAGCTCCCATGTGACAGCAAGTCGCTCTCGGAGCTCATATCGAACCTGTCCTTGGTAGACGGCGTCGGCAGCGCCGAGGTGGGCACGGAGCGATCGCTGATCGAGCGCTCCGAAGCGTCCATCCTCGCCGCGGGCCAGGTTCGCGACCACGACGTGGGAGTGCAGGTGCGGATCCCCAGAACGCGATGTTCCATGGGTGAAGCAGGCGGCGATGGCCCCTTCGGCACGGATCGGTGCGCGCTCCGCCCCGCCCGAAGTCCGCGCCAGGGCGAGGGACCGGTCCTCGAGATAGCCCATCGCTGCACCCACGCCTGCGAGGTGCGCGTCCACCACGGCACGCGCCGAATCGTCATCTGACGTGGCAAAGAGGACGCTGATCGGCTTTGGGGCGGCGACGATCAGGTCGAGGCCACACCGCTGCCGTCTCGGCGACGGCCCGACAGTTCCGTCCGGCAGCTGTCCACCGAGCGCTCGACGAAAATCGAGTTCAGCAACCCCACCGCCAAGTCCAACGGCATCAGCACCTCGACCGAGCCACACACCAGGCTGTCGCCAACCCGTGACCGCTGCCACGTCGGGCGCTCGATCTGAGGTGAAGTAGACGCCAGTCGCATCCTTCAGGCTCTGAAGCTTGATCACGGTGGCGCCTTCATGGCTCACACCGTCGGTTGGTACCTCCGAAGGACGCGCTCGGCTGCGTGACGCCCCACATCGAGAAGCTCTCGTGGCGCAATGACTGATGCCCCCGCTCCAGCCTGCAGGAGAACCCGCTCGAACCACCGCCGACCGGCGACGGCGATGGCGACGGTCGCTCCACCGTCCTCTTCGAACCGCCGCGCCACCGACGGGATGCTGTCAGCGATCCATCGGGCCTCGGGGTCCACCTTCACGAAGACCAGGTCTGCTTCGGCTGTCGGGGTGAAGGGAGCGTCTGGGACAGCAGGGGTCTCAAGCCCTTCTGGTTGTGACCCCACGTCCCTCACCGACTTGAAGAGATCAGCGCGGAAGGTCCGACGAGCACCAGCGCGTTGACATTCTGCGACGAGATACCACCGACCCTCGATAACGGCCAGGAGCAAGGGGTCGATGACCCGGGTCGTGAGCTCGTCGGTCGAGGCTGCGAGGTACTCGACCTCGAGCTGCCGCCGCCCGTCGACCGCTTTCTGCAGCTCGCCGAGCAGCGGTGGGTTCGGGATGTCCACCTCGACGGCCATCCGATCACCGAGGGCGCCCTCGAGCCGGTCGAGTGCTCGTGCCAGCGGCCCTGCGTCGTCGCTTCCCGGCATCGAAAGGATCATCCTCGCTGCAGCGGCGAGCGCAACACCCTCACTCGCAGTGAGCTGGCGTGGCCGCGCGAGTTCCGGAAGTCGAGCCTCGACAACATCAGCATCAACGATGATGTCCATCAGTTCACCTGGCGAGTAGGGGGGAACCCCGCAGCACGCTGCGAGCTCGAGCTCTGCGATGACTTCGTCGGGCGTCATCGAAAAGCGCTCAGCCACATCCGCCGTCGGCGCGCTCCCAACATCTGCAAGCCAGCTGAGCATGGCCAGTAGCCGACGGAGCCGCTGCTGCGCTCCTGTGGCGCTCGATGTCGACGGCTCGCCTGACGACTGCGACTCCTCGATCTCTTCGAGCGTCGGCTCGTCGCCACCACGACGGGGCTGGTCACGAACCGCTTCGACCCATGCCACCAGATCGTCCCTTGCTGCCTTCGGGCTCACCACCTCCGCCTCCTCGAGGAACGACAAGATCCACGAGCGAGCGAGCGGCCAGGCCGATGTCTCGATCTCGACGGTGATCGCACCGTTTTCGTGACGCTCCACCACGCGGTCTGATCCGACCTCTGCCGCCACACGCCACGCGTGGACGGGGCTGATGACAACCCGGAGCGCCTCGGCGTCAAGAGTCTCACCGGCCGGAGTCCACGGTTCGTCAGGCAGGTCGAGCCGAACCGCAGCTCCCTCTGGGAAGCTCGCGCTCCCCGGCGATCCCATCGAGACCTTTCCTTCGATCCGATCGACTCGGAAGTTCCGGCCCGCATCCCGTTCCTTCGACCAGCCGGCGAGGTACCAGTGCCCCCCTGCAAAACGAAGTCGCCACGGCGACACCGTCCGTGGCTCGCCGAGGTAGGTGAACCGCACTTCAGCCTTCGACGCGATCGCTTGATAGAGCCGATCGAGACCGATCGGCGCACCGAGCGACGCGATCGGTCGCGTCTCCGCGAGCTCCCGGACCCCCAGCTTTCGGAGCGCGTCGCCCCCGCCTGCGGCCGTCAGGTCGACCGCTGCAACCGCAAGGTTGAGCGCTGCTTGCTCCTCTGGCGACAGAGCGAGGTCAGGCAGGAAGTAGCCAGCAGGATCGATCCGGTAGCCAAATTGCTCCGGTCCATCGATGGCTTCCTTGGTGACGAAGATCCCCTCTTCGCGCAGCAGTCGCTTGTCACGCTCGAATGCCTGGCGATAGGCATCGTGGGCATCGGGGTAACCCGGCACCTCCCTGACGATCTCCTCAAGCGAGAGAGGACGCGGTGTGCGCAGGAGGACAAGAATGAGATCCGTGAGTCGTTCGAGCTTCTCGTCATCTGCAGCCATGTTGAGGAGGATAGGCCGTGCCGTTCTCGTGGGCTGACCCCAGCATCAGCGGTTGGCCCCTCCGGCTCGCCCTCGCTCTGATTGCGTGGCACCACGAGGCCGTCCGCTCAGTGGCGCCACCGATCGGTCGCCGAGAGCGGTGGTGCTTCATCGTGGGTGCCCTGCTGCTGGCGCTCTCGTTGTCGTGGCCGCTCGCAGATCTCGCCCAAGCACGTTCGCTCACAGCGACAGTTCTCCAACGACAGGTCATCATCCTCGGCGCCGCACCCCTCCTCTTGCTCGGAACGCCTTCGGAGGTCGTTGCTCGGCTGACTCGACCTCGTGCCATCGACTGGATCGCGGCTCGAGCCTCACGACCGGTCATCGCGATCGCGGCGGCGACCATTCTGCTCGGCGTCACCATGCTGCCCTTCGCCATCAGTGCCGCGTCATCGAGCGGTCTCGTGCGGGCAGCGGTGCTCACCTTGACGATCGCGACAGGCTTGGTCCTGTGGTTCCCGGTCATCGATCGAGTCCCTGGTGTCTCACACCTCACGCGGACTGGCAAGGCGGTCTATCTGTTCGCCCAATCGATCGCCCCGACCTTCCTCTCCTTCGCATGGATCTTTGCCACCCACTCGATCTACAGCTCACTGCACGAGCAGCACGCCGCGGTCGGGATGTCACCGCTCGTCGACCAACAGGCCGCTGCATACCTGTCGAAGCTCGGGACCTTCGGTGTGCTCTGGACGGTGGCGTACGTCGAGTTCATGAGATCAGGGGGCGAAGAGGAGGATGAGGAGAGCCCCCTGCACTGGGCGGACGTCGAGCGGGAGCTCGAGCGGGCCGATCGGCGCAATCGTCGATGATCCGGCTCCAGCCCGATGGCTGGAGCGCTCGCTCAGATCGGTGGGTCTCGTCGCCAGGAGCCAGAGCGGCCACCTGACTTCTCCCAGAGCGCAACCTCAGAGATGAACATCGAGCGATCCTGGGACTTGCACATGTCGTAGATGGTGAGCGCCGCCACCGTGCACCCGGTCAGCGCCTCCATCTCGACGCCGGTTCGATCCACCGTCTCGACACTGACCTCGACCTCGATGTAGTCGTCGCCGAACTCGAAGCTGACGGTGGTCGCTCCGACAAGGACCAGGTTGCACATTGGGAGAAGCTCCGCCGCCCGCTTGGCCGCTTGGATCCCGGCGGCCCGAGCGGTGGCCAAGACATCTCCTTTGGACATGGCGTTGTTGACGACCTTGTCCGTGGTCTCGGGAGCCATGAACACCTTGCAGCGCGCCAATGCTCGTCGTGCGGTGGGTTCGCGGGCGGCCACCTCACGGACCAGCGACCCGGCCAGAGGATCAATTCGAAGCTGGTCACGGGCTGGCATGTCCCGATCCTACGCAGCCAGGTGTACGTCGCGAGGGTACCGAGTGTCCGCTAGAATTGGCACTCACAAAGCGAGAGTGCCAGTAGACGCCGAGGAGCCAGATGCCGACCTACGAGTACGCGTGCACCAAGTGCGGCCACCAATTCGAGATCGTCCAGTCATTCTCCGACGATGCGCTGACGACGTGCCCCGAGTGTGGCGGGTCGCTGCGCAAGGTCTTTGGGTCGGTCGGCATCGTCTTCAAGGGCAGTGGGTTCTACAAGAACGATGCACGTGGCTCGTCGAAGTCGACGACTGCTGCCCCGCCCGCGGCAACGGCAGAGTCTGCGAGCGCCTCGACCACGCCGAGCGAATCGTCGAGTTCGTCGTCGAGCACGACATCGAGCACGACGTCGGCGGCGAGCACGACCTCTGAATGACTCGCTAGCTCCCTGAAAGCTGGAAATCGCCGATAGCCAGCGTCTGGCCAGCAGCGGATCCTGGCAGCCACGTGAGGTCGGCACCGATCTCGATGATCGCAAGGAGCATTCTCTGCAGTGTTGAGGCCACAGTGACCTCACGGAACGGCTCTGCGAGCGCCCCGTCACGGATCATCAGACCCTCGGCTCCGACCGAGAAGTCCCCCGACACCGGGCTCACGCCGGAGTGCACTCCCGTGATCGACTGGACGTAGACACCATTCCCAACGGCTGCAAGTACTCCATCGAGATCAAGGTCGCCAGGGGAAAGCACCAGCGCCCTGCACCCTGCGCTCGGTGTCCCGGCGTACCCCCCGCGCACCGCTGACCCGGTCGAGACGGTTCCTGCGCGCTTGGCTGACGTGGCGTCGTACACGAAGCCAGCCAGCACCCCGTCGTCGATAAGGACGTTACGCCGGCATGCCAACCCTTCCCCGTCGACCGCAGCAGCACCGTAGGCGCGGGCATCAGTGGGGTCATCAATCAGGGTGACGCCAGAAACCGCGACGGGCTCGCCTTGACGACCCTCGAAGAAGGACCGTCCCTTGGCCACCGCTTCGCCGGAGAGCGCACCACCCAGGACGCCAAGGACGGTTGATGCCACCCGTGCATCGAACACCACCGTCGTAAGTGCCGACGGCGCCTTGACCGCACCCAACATCCGGACCGATCGCTCGACCGCCTGGCGCGACGCGTCAGCGATATCGAGGCTCGACGGACCACGGCCGACTGAGAAGCCAGATCCGGTCTGCGTCTCGGAAGCGTCACCAGCGATGGCGGCCACTGACACGTAGGCCGATGTCCGCGACATCTCCGCGGAGATCCCGGTCGTCGATGCGAGCGCCACCTCGACGATGCCGTCGCCGTAGTCGGCCGCATCCACGTGTCGAAGCCGAGAGTCGGCGGCCCGCGTCATGGCTTCGAGCTCGGTGACCAGCGACACCTTGTCGTCGATCGACATCGTCCCGAACGCTGGATCGGCGAGTGTCACCGAGGCGGGGCTCACGCCGTCAGGCGAGGCAAAGACGACTGCCGGATCAGGTGAGGCGAAGGTCGCGTTCTCGCGCGCATCGTCGAGTGCCCGGTCGATGGCGGCATCATCAAGCGAGCCAGTCCACGCGAAGCCGACCCGACTCCCCTCGGTGGACTCCAGCAGAACCCTGATGCCGATCCCAGCTGACGTCGCGGTCCCCAGAGTTTCAATTTCTCCGTTGTAGATCCGTATCTCGGTGTCGGTCCCTCGAGCGGCATAGGCCTCGATCGCCTCCCCGCCGCTGGCGCGTCCCACGAGTGCCTCGACGATGTCG
>CAITOG010000080.1 GCA_903893955.1 uncultured Actinomycetes bacterium | reverse complement strand
GGGGTTGGTGGTGGTGACCGAGACGTAGCCGGCGAAGCGGAGCGAGGAGTAGCCGTCGACGAGGTCGTCCTCTCGGGCGCTGGTGTGCGCCCGCCGTCGCTCCCCCTCGCGATCGGTCAGGAAGCCCCCTCGACGCCGCAGCTCCGCGTCGGCGACCGCCGAGGTCCTCGTGGCGGCGGCGCGACGACGCGCTGTCGCGGGTGCGACCGGCTCGACCACGACGGTCACCGCTCGGTGCTCATCGCCGAGCAGCAGTGCACCGAGCAGCTCGGCCGAGACCGGCGTGCTCGGCCATCGAGAGATCCACCACGCCGCGGCACAGCCGAAGGGCCCTTCGAGCCGATCGAAGCGCGGCCGCCCAGCGAAGCGGCGCTCCGCCCCCGACGAGACCGCCGCCTCGCCGAGGCGATCCTTGAGACGCTCGTCGACCTCCTCGGGGCCGAGCAGCCACGTCCGGCGATGGCCCGACTCCTCGAGTGCGGTGGCAACCACGGTGGCCTGCTCGACGAGCTTCTTCGTCGAGCTCGCACGAAGTGCCACGTCCACCCGCCGCTCTGTGATGAGACCGTCGACAGCGCCGAGCAGCGAACGATAGGCAGCGGACGCGGTTCGATCGCCCCGGGCTCCTCGGCGCCGCAGATCAGCAGCGAGTCGAGCGCCGTCGGCGTGCCTGGCCGACGCTGTCCAGCTGATCCGATCGAGCCCGCCACCGTCGCTCGCCAGCGCGCCGACGGCTGCCATGAGGCCATCGACCCGCCGAGCTCGCTGCTGAGAGTCGAGCAGCGAGATACCGGTCGACTCGACAGCCAAGATCACCACCGAGCCGGTTCCCGGCACCTCGAGCACCCCGGCACCGGTGGCCTCATCAACTCCCACGTGAACGCGAAGCACCTCTCGCCGACGACGGTGCGCAACGAAGCCCACCAGGCTCGGTACCCACTCCTCGATGGTCCGTCCGCCGACCGGCACCGAGGCTGCGACGCCCCCCGCCACGAGCAGCGTGATGGCGGCAACCACTCCAGCCGGGGATCTGGTCAACGCGATCACGAGACCTGCGCAGCCCGCCGACGTGGCCACGACGAGCACCTGCCCAGGCCGCCATCCAGCCACGAGGCCGCGCCGCTCTAAGGGTCCAAGCGTGAACCGAGCTTCAGTCTCAGCCATCTCGAGGCTCCACAGGGACGATGCGAGGTCCGATGTCGTCGTGCTCGATGCGCAACGTGCGCGGCCTCACCGCCGGACCCCGAGAAGGCTCACTCGGCACCGAACTTGGCGGTGGTGCGTCGGCGTCATCCACGCCGCGCGGCCAACGGGCGGGTTCGCTTGGCGCCGGGGTCCGAGGTCCGCTCCCGCCGCCACCCGGCGTCGGTGAGCCTCCCTCCTTCGTCGGTGGGGCGCCGGGTGGTCCATCTCCCCTGAAGCGCTTGGCGGTGGCGAGCGGGTCCTCAGCGAGCACCGTGCCGACTGTGGCGGCGGCTGTGCCAGCGGCCGCTGCCATCGGGACCGACACCGGACCTGCAGCGCCCGCCAGTGCCATCTCGACGAGCTGGCGAGGAGGGCCCGAGGTCACAGCCCGAGTCCCCCGCTGGCGCAGGCCCTCGAGGTGCCCGGCGGCGCTGGCCTCGAACATGGGCAGCAGCTTGAGCAGCGTGAACGGGGCGAAGCCGGCGAGGAGCAGCATGCCGGTCCCGGTCATGAGTGCCGGCAGGCCTCGCCCCTTGGCCGTCCCGAGCGCTCCCGCGCCGAGCGCGAGGACCAGGACCACCACGAGCTTGGACACCACGAGCGCGGCCAGAGTCTCGACGAGGCGTCGTGACCAGCTGGCGACTGCAGGCCACACCCCAGCCACCAACACGAGCGGGAGGAACGCCACTGCGGCATAGATCGCCCCGGCGCGCAGCACGAGCTCGATCCACAGCAGCACACCTGCGCCCGCCACCACGGCTGCAACCAGCAGCAGGACGAACGCCGGCACCGCAGCACCACCGGCGGTGGCGGTCAGCGCCGTGCTCATGGCTTTGGCCATCGAGGCCACCGCTCCCCCGGTCCCAACCGTGACAGCCCGGCAGAGCTGGTCGGTGGCTGCCAGTGCGAGTGATGTCAGCTCCGCGGCGCCACCGGCCAGCACCATGCCGAGCGGGAGCTGGACCACCACCGCCCTGAGCAGCATCCCGAGGTCCTGCCGCAGCACTGCGGAGACCGTGGTGAGGAGCAGGAACGGGAGCGCCACGACGCCGAGCAGCTCCTCGATGACCGATGCGCGAGCGAGGAACCACGGGGAGCGAAGATCGACGGTGGTGGTGGTGCTCATCGCCGAGCCGATCTGGCCGAGGAACCAGACCGAGCCCTTCGCCACCCAGGTGCTCAACGAGTCCAGCGCAGCGGTGGCTCCCGCACCGAAGAGCGAGCTGCCGAGGCCCCCGACCCCGGTGCAGATCGGCGTCACCGCGGCGACGCACCCAGCGGCGGGCACCTCAGTGGAGCCCGGTGCCGGCGTGGAAGAAGAAGTTGATCAGGATCGGAGCAGCACCGATCACCAGAGCAGCGGCACCGCCGATCAGGACCGTGCGCCGCCCGGCGAGCGCACCATGGATGTTCTGCGAGTGCGAGCCGAGCGCCCAGGTCACAGCTCCGATGACCACCGCCACGAGTGCCAGCACCAGCCCCCAGCCGGCGATGCCGTTGGCCATCTGCTGGAGCGTTCCTGAGCCCGGCAAGGCGCTCGGCTTCGGGTTCAGCCTCACATCAGCTAGCTCGAGAGCGCTGCGAGCACCAAGGACCACGTTCATCTTCGACCCCACTTCCCCGGCCGGACCTCGGCCGCCAGCGCAACGGTCGGTCCTCTTCCCCCGGCGCGTCCGCGCCACCATGTCTGCCATGCTTGGGTCGTGCACGGAACCGCCCTCGCCACGACCTCGAGCCTGCCGATGGCAGTCTGGATCGCTATCGCTGCAGGGGCGCTCGTCATCGGGATTGCCGTGGGCGTGCTCGTGGGTCGCCGTCGAGGCTCGAGAGCCATCGCACAACGCCTGATCGCCTTGGGAAGCCGGCTCGGCGCCGGCCCACCCGAGGATGAAGGAAGCCTCGAGGGCGCGCTGAGCTACTTGGAGCAAGTCACCGGTGCCGCCACAGCGGCGGTCACCGAGTCGAGCGCGGACGCCATCCGCCTCCGCCGCTCGCTCGACACCTTGCCCCTCGGCCTGGTGCTCTGCGACGAGAGCGGCTCGATCATCTACCGCAACGCCTCTGCCACCACGCTCATGGAGAGCCGAGGTGGCGACGCGCTCGCAGCACAGGCAGTCACCGAGCGGCTCTCTGAGGCGTGGGACAAGGGGCAGGCAGAGCAGACCCTCGATCTGTGGGGGCCGCCACGACGGAGCCTGGGGGTGAACGCGACGCTGATCGATGACGGTCGTCGCCCTCTCGGGGTGATCGCCGTCATCGACGACATCTCTGAGCGCAAGCGCTTGGACGACGTGCGCCGCGACTTCATCGCCAACGTCAGCCACGAGCTCAAGACCCCGATGGGCGCCCTCGGCCTGCTCGCCGAGACACTGATGGACGAGAAGGACCGCGACGTGGCCAAGCGCCTCGCCGATCGGATCCACATGGAGGCCTTCCGGGTCAGCCGCATCATCGACGACCTGCTCGACCTCTCCCGCCTCGAGTCTGAGCTCGAGCTGACCACCGAGCCGGTGCCGATCGACCTCGTGGTGGTCGAGGCAGTCGATCGGGTGCGCTCGAGCGCTGAGCAGCGCAACATCATCCTCGACGCCTCACCGCTGGCCGAGCCGATCAGCTTGATGGCCGATCGTCGCCAGCTGGTCTCCGCCGTCCATGCCTTGCTCGAGAATGCCATCACCTACTCGACCGAGGGCTCGGTGGTCACCGTGAGCTCGGTCGTCACCACGCAGCCCGATGCCCCTGAGAGCGACGCCAAGCCGTCGGCGACCTCAGGCGAGGAGATCGCCCCGGGCTCCCCCATCGTGAGGATCTCGGTACGCGACACCGGCATGGGGATCCCCACGGTCGATCTCGACCGGATCTTCGAGCGCTTCTACCGAGTCGATCGGGGACGAAGCCGTGAGACCGGCGGGACCGGCCTCGGCCTCGCTATCGTTCGACACGTGGCAACCAACCACGCCGGTGCTGTCGAGGTGGAGTCTCGCGAGGGCGAGGGCTCGACCTTCACCCTGATCCTGCCGCTGCCAGAGAGCGTCTGATGGCCAAGGATCCGAAGAAGAACAAGCGCGAGGCGGTCCCTTCAGAGCGACCGGTTCGCGTCCTGCTCGTCGAGGACGAGGACTCCTTCGTCGAGGCACTCTCGGTCGGCTTGGCCCACGAGGGCTTCGAGGTCACCGTGGCGCGTGACGGCGCCGAGGCGATCGAGGTCTTCGAGGGCGCTGACCCGGACCTCATCCTTCTCGACCTGATGCTGCCAAAGCTCTCAGGCCTCGACGTGTGCCGCCACGTGCGGGCCCGATCGAACGTGCCGATCATCATGGTCACCGCCAAGGGCGAGGAGATCGATGCGGTGGTCGCCCTCGAGGTCGGTGCCGATGACTATGTCGTCAAGCCCTACCGGCTCAGGGAGCTTGTCGCCCGGATGCGCGCCGTGATGCGCCGCACCCCTGCCTCGACGCCTGAGGACTCGCTCGGCGAGACCGCCGAGCTCGGCGGGATCAGACTCGAGCCCGACACCCGGCGCGCCTTCGTTCGCGGCGACGAGGTCCACCTGCGCCGCAAGGAGTTCGAGCTGCTCCGCCTGCTCATGGAGAACCCTGGACGGGTCCTCACCCGTGACGTCCTCATCGACCGGGTCTGGGGCAGCGACTATGTCGGTGACACCAAGACCCTGGACGTCCACATCAAGCGACTCCGGGCCCAGGTCGAGCAGGTCCCGAAGACCCCGGTCCTGATCACGACCATCCGCGGGGTTGGCTACCGCTTCGACGGCGCCTGATCGCTCCCCCTAGGGCCGGCTGATCTCGAGTCGACCGCCGAGATACGGGCTCAGGACCTCGGGCAGCTTGACCGAGCCGTCGGCTTGGCGACCCACCTCGACCAGTGCTGCCCAGATCCGAGCCCACGCCAGCGCCGAGCCGTTGACGGTGTGCACGAGCTGGGGACCGCCACCCCCGGCAGGCCGGTAGCGGACCTGAGCCCGACGAGCCTGGTAGTCGCTGAACCAGCTGACCGAGGAGACCTCGAGCCACCGATCGACACCTGGTGAGTAGACCTCCAAGTCGAAGGTGCGCGCCGCGCTCCCCCCGATGTCGCCGGTGCACAGGTCGAGGACCCGGTAGTGGAGGCCGAGCGAGCGCAGGAGCTGTTCAGCCCGCTCCAGGATGTCGAGGTGCGCCGCCTCGGCCTGATCGGGCGTGGTGTAGGCGAAGAGCTCCACCTTGTCGAACTCGTGGACTCGAAGCAGCCCCCTCGTGTCTCGTCCCGCAGCTCCGGCCTCTCGACGGAAGCAAGGGGTGAGCGCGGTCAGTCGGACCGGCAGGTCCTCCTCGGCCAAGATCTCGCCTCGGTGGAAGGAGGTCAGCGGCACCTCCGCGGTCGGGATGGCCCAGAGGTCGTCTCGCTCCATGAGGTAGGCCTCCTCGTGGAACTTCGGCAGGTGCCCGGTCGCAGTGAGCGTCTCGGTCAGGGCGAAGGTGGGCGGTCGCACCTCCTCATAGGCGTCGAGGTGCGAGTCGAGGGCGAACGAGCCGAGGGCGCGAAGCAGCCGAGAGCCGGCGCCACGGAACAAGGGGAACATCGAGCCGGCGATCTTTGCCCCACGCTCCATGTCGAGGATCGAGAGCTCCTCGCCGACCTCCCAGTGGGGGACGCGCTGGTGGTCCTCGTAGGTCGGCTCCGGCGCACCCTCTTCGATCCCAGGCCACCAGCGACGCAGCTCGACGTTGTCCTCCTCGCCAGCCCCGTCGGGGGCGTCGGGCGACGGCAGGTTCGGGATCACCAGCAGCTGGGCACGCACCTCGGCGCCGATGGCTTCTGCGGCGTGCGCGGCCTCGCGCTCCTCGTCGCCGAGCGCCCGGCTTCGGGCCTGGACCGCAGCGGCGGCCTCCTCGTCACCAGCGCGCTTGGCGGCACCGACTTCCTTCGACAGGCTCTTGACCTCGGAGCGGAGTGACTCCTGGCGCTGGAGGAGCCGCCGGTGCTCGATGTCGAGCTCGAGCACCCGGTCGATCTCAGAGCCGTCGAGGCCGCGACGACGAAGCGACTCCTTGACGGCGTCGCTCTCCGAGCGGATCAGGTGGAGGTCCAGCATGCAAAGAGGGTACCTGTCCCACCTCAACGGGCCGTAACGTGGGAGCCGTGCCTGTCGCCATCGCCTCCGACCAGTTGGTCGTCCGCTACGGCGACGTCGTCGCCGTCGACCAGCTCTCGCTCCACGTCGCCGAGGGCGAGGTGCTCGCCCTCTTGGGCCCGAACGGCGCCGGCAAGACCTCTGCGGTCGAGACCATGGAGGGCTACCGCTCCCCTGATGCCGGTCAGGTGCGGGTCCTCGGCCTCGATCCGATTGCCGACCACGCCAAGCTCGTCCGGCAGATGGGCGTCATGCTCCAGCAGGGCGGCGTGTACCCGGTGATGACCCCGCGCCAGGCCCTGCGCCTCTTCGCTGGCTACTACCCGGATCCGGTGCCACCCGACTCGCTCCTTGAGCGCCTCGGCCTCGACCACGTCGCCTCGACGCCGTGGCGTCGGCTCTCTGGAGGTGAGCAGCAGCGGCTCTCGCTCTCGCTGGCGCTGATCGGCCGGCCCTCGGTGCTCTTTTTGGACGAGCCGACTGCGGGCGTCGACCTGCACGGCCGAGCGGCGATCCGAGAGGTCATCCAAGAGCAGGCGGCCAGCGGCGTCGCCATCGTCCTGACCACCCACGAGCTCGCCGAGGCCGAGGCGGTTGCCGATCGGGTGGCCATCATCCACCGAGGCCGGCTCGCCATCGAGGGGTCGCTGGCCGAGCTTGTCGGCGGTGGCGTCCGCTTCAGCGCGCCAGCGGACCTCGACACGACGAGCCTGGGCCAGGCACTCGGCACGAGCGTCGTCGAGGCAACCCCGGGCCACTACGTCATCGACGCCGACGCCAGCCCGACCCTGGTGGCTGCCCTCGGCAGCTGGCTGGCCGAGCGAGGTGCCACCTTGGACCAGCTGCGCAGCGGCGCCACCTTGGAGGACACCTATGTGGCCATCGTGGGCGAGTTGGCCCAGGTGCCGAGCGAGAGTGCGCCCGACCCTCGACGCCGAGGTCGTCGGCGATGAAGGCGCTCCGGGCCCAGACCACCGCAGAGGTCACCATGACGCTTC
>CAITOG010000079.1 GCA_903893955.1 uncultured Actinomycetes bacterium | reverse complement strand
GTGCCCACCACATGGAGCTCGGGGACAGTTGAAGCCATCGAGGCAGCGAAGAGCGCCGCGTGGCCGCCCTGAGAGTGCCCGAAGATCCCCACCGTCGTCCCCGCATGGGCGTCGGCGATGTGGCGGGCAGCGAGGACCGAGTAGAGGACGTCGTGCCCCTCGGCAGCACCGATGAGGTACTGCTCGGTGCCCGCTGTGCCCAGGCCGGCGTAGTCGGTGGCGGCAACGACCCACCCGGCAGCGAGGAAGCTCGACAGGCCTGGAACGTCCGAGGTCACCTTCGATGTGCGAGACGGCGCGCACGCCACACCCATCCCGACGGTGGGGTGTGCCCACGCGATGACCTTGCGCCCCTCTGGCGGTGCGGCCGGCCCTGACCGACCAGGCGCGAAGACCATGCCCGAGGAGACTCGCTTGGTCCCATCAGCGGCGGCAGTGACGTAGAGGATCCGCCAGCCGACGCCACCAGCGGGGATGCCGCCCACGGGCTCGCTGCGAAGCAAGGCGCCTGGCGGCTGTGCCTGCCAGCCGGCAGGTGGCACGTAGAAGGGAGCGAGCTGCTGTTGCAGCTGGTCGCTTGCCAGCGTGGTCGAGGTGTGCCGGATAGCGGCGTAGGTCACCACTGCGCCGATGAGGAGCAGGATGGTGATGCCCAGGCCGACGAAGTAGGCGCGGATCGGGTGTGCGGTCGAGCCGCTTGCGTCGGGGCTCATAGGCCGAGGCTACCGGGAGGGCCACCGTGCGGCCTGGGAAGCCCGGAGTCCGCGCCGACGATCCATTAGCGTCGAACACGTGCCGGCGGGCGGAGCCGACGGCCAGAGAGGAATCATCGTGAACCGCAGCACCCTTCCCCGGTTGATCACCGTCGGCGCCGTCAGCACCCTTGCCCTCTTGCTCCCGGTGTCGGTGGCCGCCGCAGACACCACCACGACCACCACCGAGGCGCCGACGACCACCACCACGGCCGCGCCCACCACCACGACCACCGCGGCACCCACGACGACCACCTCGCGGGTGACGCCGACCACCGCGCACAAGGTGACGACCACCACGGCGGCCACCACCACGACGAAGGGCACGACGTCCTCTTCCTCTGCCACGACCTGGGCCTGGGTGCTCGGTATCGTCGCTGCCCTGGCGCTCATCGCCGCCGCCGTCTTCGGGCTGCTCTCGGCGAGCAAGCGCCGCCAGGCGGGCGACGCATGGCTCCCCTCGGCCCGAGCCGGGTTCGAGTCGGCGCTCCTGGCCCGCGGGCTCTTGGTGGCGCAGCCGACCGGTGGTGACGAGCAGTTGCCTCGGGTCCGAGCTCAGGCAGAGGATGCCGCACGAGCACTCGACCGTGTGGCGGCTGGTGCCCCCGACGAGCAGGGTCGCCAGGCATCAGCCAGCGTGGCGGAGGGCCTCAGAGGTGTCATGTTCACCCTCGAGGCAGAGAGCCTGCTTCGAAACGGACCGACTGCACCAACAGCAGAGCAGCTCGCCGAGGCCGACGTCGCACGCCGTCGACGCGGTGCAGAGCTCGACGCCGCGCTCGGCCAGCTCGATGCCATGACGCGACCTCCAACACGCTGAGCGACGGCACGGTGGGTCAAGGCGAGCGACCTAGGCTCCACGGCATCGACGAGAGTCAGAGGACGGTGCGATGCAGCTGGGCATGATCGGGCTTGGACGGATGGGCGCGAGCATGGCCGAGCGACTCATGGCACGCGGTCACGATCTCGTGGTGACCGACC
>CAITOG010000078.1 GCA_903893955.1 uncultured Actinomycetes bacterium | reverse complement strand
CTTCGCACCTGACGACGCGTCAGGAACTGACTACCATCCCAAGGTGCAAGGCAGCGCCGAGCTGCCACGACGAGGGGGACAGCCATGAGCGTGACCAGCTACGACAAGCTCTTCATCGGCGGCCAGTGGGTCGCACCTGAGGGAACAGGGACCATCGAGGTCATCTCTCCCTACACCGAGGAGGTCATCGCGACTGTCCCCGACGGGACCGTCGGCGACGTCAACCGGGCAGTCGCGGCCGCTCGCCAGGCCTTCGATCGGGGTCCATGGCCTCGTATGACGATCCAAGAGCGCGCCGCCGTCCTTGCAAAGGTTGCCGCACGTCTGGGCGAGGAGCTCCCGGCATTGGCTGAGCTCATCACCGCCGAGATGGGGACCCCTCTGCTCTTCAGCCAGCTGGCCCAGGTCGGCGCGCCGCTCATGATCTTCAACTACTTCGCCGGCCTCGGCGAGACCTACTCCCTCGACGCCGTCCGCCCAGGGGTGCTGAGCCCAGAGGTGCTGGTCACCAAGGAGCCCGTCGGCGTGGTGGGAGCGATCGCCCCATGGAACGTTCCTCTCTTCCTCGCCGCGGCCAAGCTCGCGCCAGCCCTCTTGGCTGGTTGCACCGTCGTGTTCAAGCCAGCGCCGGAGACGCCGCTCGACGCCTTCCGCCTTGCTGAGATCCTCGCCGAGAGCGGTCTGCCAGAGGGGGTCCTCTCAGTGGTCCCGGCGGGCCGTGAGGTGTCGGAGCACCTGGTGACACACCCGGACGTCGACAAGATCTCCTTCACCGGCTCCACTGTGGCCGGCAAGAAGATAGCGGCGCTCTGCGGCGAGCAGCTCAAGCGCTGCACGCTCGAGCTCGGCGGCAAGTCAGCCGCCATCCTCCTCGATGACGTTGACCTGTCGACCACCATTCCGATGCTGCTGCCGAACGCGCTGATGAACAACGGTCAGGCCTGCATCGCTCAGACTCGGATCCTCGCACCTCGAGGGCGCTACGGCGAGGTCGTCGATGCCATCTGCGCCGAGGTTGAGAGCGCATGGGGCGTTGGCGACCCGATGGACATGTCGACTGCGGTCGGACCGCTCGTGGCCTCCCGTCAGCGCGATCGTGTCGAGGGCTACATCGCCAAGGGCCTCGACGAGGGTGCTCGTATCGCCATCGGCGGCGGGCGACCGGCGAGCGAGGCCCACGGCTGGTTCGTGGAGCCCACGATCTTCGCCGACGTCGACAACAAGATGACGATCGCCCAAGAAGAGATCTTCGGACCCGTGCTCGTCGTGATCCCCTACGACGGAGACGACGATGCGGTATCGATCGCCAACGACTCTGACTACGGATTGTGCGGCTCGGTGTTCACGGCCGACAACGACCGTGGTCTGGGCGTCGCGCGCCAGGTACGAACCGGGACCTACATGCTCAACTCAAACGTGCCGATCGACTTCGGTAACCCCTTCGGCGGCTTCAAGCAGTCCGGAATCGGTCGGGAGTTCGGCCCCGAGGGCCTTGACAGCTTCCTCGAGACCAAGTCGATCCAGCTGCCTTCGGGGTGGACCCCAACACTCTGATCGGGTGCCCCCGCCCTACTGGGTGAGGTAGGGGGTGTTCGATTCGATCACCTTGCACTGCCGTCGTAGAGCGGGGACGAGGTATTGCTCGGGGACCCGGTTGGCCTCCGACACAGTCGTCATGAGTGCGTTGAAAGAGCCATCCGACGAGGTGGCTTGCGCGGTGAGCGAGAGCGACGAGAGCAGCTGCGCCTGCGCATCCGCAGTGAGCTGCGCCTTGAGCGCGGGGGAGGTGGCCGCCTGGGCTCGCTCGAACGTCTTGAGCGATCGGTCGATCCTCGCGCACGCTTGCTTCGCCTCTCCAGTTGCTGCGGCGCTGCCGCAGCCCGCAGCCAGGAATGGGAGTGACAGGGCGAGGACGAAGAGACTGCGACGGGTGCGCTGACTCAGTCGAGCCACGGGTCGGCGCTCTCGAGCAGGAAGCGGCTGACAGAGGCGCATCGGTCGAACACGTCGCACAGCAGCTCTTCCCCCTTGAGGATTCGAGCCAACGACACAGGACGGCGCGCCACGATGGTCAAACGGCGCTCGGGCATGTCGGTTGCTGATGCGAAGGAGTCGATCGCCGAGACCTCGAGCG
>CAITOG010000077.1 GCA_903893955.1 uncultured Actinomycetes bacterium | reverse complement strand
TCGTCGCAGAGCCCAGCCAAGTAGACGAGGGGCAAGAAGTGGTCAGGCGTCGGCACAGCTCGCTGCCATGCCGGGTGCGAGGTGAGCGAGCCGATGTCGCCTGGTGAGGCGGTCATGAGCTCGGTGGTGGCTCGATCGAAGTGCTCGGCCCAGTCAGTGCCCCTGCCAGCCGCTCCCCACTCGATCATGCCGAGGTTGTGCACTGAGTTGCCGCTGGCCACGATGAAGACCCCCTCATCTCGGAGCGGCGCAAGCGAAGCGGCGAGGTTGAGGTGCTCTGGGATGGACTTGGTGCCATCCACGGAGAGCTGGACCACCGGGATGGCAGCGTCTGGGAACACATGGGCGAGCACCGACCATGTCCCGTGGTCGAGTCCCCAACTGTCGGTGTCGAGGCCGACGTACAGGTCGGCGGCGCCGGCTAGGTCGACCACTCGTTGCGCGAGAGCGGGGTCACCTGGCGCGGGGTACTCGAAGGCGAAGAGCTCGTCGGGGAAGCCGTAGAAGTCGTGGATGGTCCTCGGGTGCGCCATCGCGGTGACAGCCGAGATGTTGACGTACCAGTGGGCGGAGATGGCGAGGATCGCACTCGGTCGCTCCATGGTCTGGCCGAGCTCGGTCCAGGCTGCCGTGAAGCGGTTGTGCTCGAGGGTGTTCATCGGGTTGCCGTGGCCGAGGAAGGCGGCGGGGAGGGTCGGCATCGGGCCTCTCTTCGGTGGTGGGTGCACCGTCGATGCTAGCGACGAGGTCTCAGCCGACCAGCCCAGACCTGAGGATGATCACGATCCCGACGCAGGCGTAGACGATCGGCAATGCGAAGGCGCCGAGGCGCTCGAGCGCACGCCGTGCCACCGGGTGGCGGCCCACCACCATGCTGAGGCCGACCAGACCGAGATCGAGCAGGATCCAGATGGTGACGCTCGCGGCGCCGGAGGTCACCGAGCCGGTGGCGAGGATGGGGAGGTAGACGGCGACATTGTCGGCGCTCAGCGCGAAGGTGACAGCGGCGCTCGAGAGGAATCCAGCGGCGACCGGCACGCGACGATCATCGGCGTCGTGGCGCACCAGCAGGACGACACCCCGAACTGCGAGGCCGAGGGGAAGGAGGCCGAGGAGCCCGAGGAGCCGGTGCGGCACGGAGGACAGCGCGGCGCCGCCGAGCGCGGCCAATCCGAGGATCACGACCGTGGCGGCGATCTGCCCCTCGGCGATGCGCCGGTGCCGCCGCTGCTCGGTGGCAGCCATCTGGGTCGCCACGGTCACAAGGTTGTCGATGTTGGTGCCGGCGAAGGCACCGACCGCGAGGGTCACGGTGGCGAGGGGAGAGGTGATCGCTTGACGCTAGCGTCGAGCGGCGTGCAGCGAAGAGTCCCGCCAGCGATGCCGACTCCCGAAGATCTCGCTCACGCTCGAGCCCTTGTCGCCGAGCAGCTCGATCCCACCGAGGTGGCAGACCTGGTCATCGATGGTGGCGTCTCCTCGCTCAAGCTCGAGTGCGCCCAGCCCACCGGCTCGTTCAAGGTGCGCGGCGCTCTGGCCGCCCTCGGCCAGCTCGTGGCCGAGGGCTCGTCGTCGCGAGTGGTCACGTGCTCGGCGGGGAATCACGGCCTCGGCGTGGCGTGGGCCGCTCGCCAGCTCGACATCGCCGCGACCGTCGTCGTGCCTGCCACCGCCTCGCCGGTCAAGGTGGCGAAGCTCGAGGAGTTGCCCGTCGAGCTGCTGCTCGTCGGACAGAACTATGACGAGGCTGAAGCCGCAGCGCTCGAGCTGGCGGCAAGCGACGAGGCGACGTTCGTATCCCCCTACAACGACTCGAAGGTGGTGGCTGGCCAGGCAACCGTGCTCACCGAGCTGCTCGAGCAGCGCCCATCCATGACTCGGGTCATCGTGCCGGTAGGGGGAGGGGGCCTGCTCGCCGGCACGCTGCTCGCCGCGCCCGAGGGTCTCGAGGTGGTCGGCGCCTCGGTGGCGCGCAACCAGGCGTTTGCCAGCCTGCTCTCTGGCGTCGACCTCGCTGACCTCGAGCTGCACCCCACGGTCGCCGACGGGCTGGCCGGCGGCATCGAGCCCGACTCGATGACGCTCGAGGTGGCTCGCCTCTGTGCCGCCTCGCTGGAGCTTGTCACCGTCGAGGAAGACGAGATCCTGCGCGCCATGGCAGCGGCGTGGCGCTCGGGCCTCGTGATCGAGGGCTCCGCAGCCGTCGCGCTGGCTGTCGCCCTGCGAGAGGGACCACGTGACGACACGGTGGTGGTGGTGACTGGATCGAACGTCACGGGCGAGGTGCTCGAGCGGGCGCTCGCGGCGCGGTGAGCACGGCTGCTCCTTCCCGGCTCGTGATCCACGGTGCGTCGGGAAGCGGCACGACAACGCTGGCGGCTGAACTGAGTGCTGTGCTTGGCGTGCCTCACATCGAGCTCGATGCGATCTTTCACCAAGAGGGTTGGACGCCACTCGATCGCGCGTCGTTCGAAGAGGTGGCCTGCGAGCTCGCCGCGCAGGATACGTGGGTGGTGGACGGGAACTACAGCCAGGTCCGACCCATCTTCTGGTCGCGGGCTCAGGTGATCGTCATCTTGGACCTGCCCAGATGGCGGTCCACGACTCGGGTGCTCGCACGGTCCCTTCGACGGGGTGTCATGAGGACGCAGTTATGGAACTCGACCACCAGGCGACTTTCGAACCTGTTGCGGCTGGATCCTGAGCGCAATGTGGTCCGCTGGTCATGGCAGACCCATCACCGCTACCACGATGAGGTTCCTGCCGCCGCCGCCGCCGAAGTGCCTGGCGCTTCGGTCGTGGTGCTCACGAGTCCGCGGCAGGTGTCGCGGTTCGTCGAGGAGCTCGCTCAGACGCTGTAGCCACCATCGACGAGGAGGTGCTGGCCAGAGATGAAGCCCGCTCTCGGTGACGCCAGGAAGCAGACGGCCTCGGCGATGTCGTTCGCCGAGCCGAAGCGTCGAAGCGGGATGTTCCGGCGGGTCACCGCCAGTGCGTCATCGTCGAGGTCGCCTGACGCCATGAGACGGGCAGCCATGCCGTCGGTCAGCATGCCAGGACCGACTGAGTTCGCCCGAACCCCGTAGCGACCTTCTTCGGCGGCGATGGCTCGGACCAGCTGCTCGACTGCACCCTTGGTGCCAGCCGATAGCGAGTCGCGCACCGGATAGCGCACGGTGGCGGCGGTGGTGATCGCCACGATGTTGCCGCTCGAGGCGCGGAGTGCGGGCAGCGCAGGCTGGACGACGTTGAAGAACCCAGCGGCCTCTTCGAGGAGGTGCTGC
>CAITOG010000076.1 GCA_903893955.1 uncultured Actinomycetes bacterium | reverse complement strand
GGCGCTCGTCGTGAGCGGCTCGACGCCGGTGGCGAAGCTGCGCCTCGTCCCGTGGTGGTCCCAGCCGACGGTCGCCGACCGGGGACCACGCCCAGTGGCTCGGGCTCAGGGATCGCTCTCGGTGATCGGTAGGCTCACGGCGTGGCGAGCACGCGCGGGAGCGACGTCGGCGGCTCCTCGCTCTAGCTGGCTCGCCTGTCGGGCGACGGGACGGGCCTCGAACAGCGCGCCAATCGACGGACCCCCCCCAGGCCTGAGTCCGACGGACCTGGTCGACCACCTGGTCGAGCTCGCCGAACGACTCCGGCCCTTCGACCAGATCGGCGTCGGGTTCCCAGGGCCGGTGTCGGCGGGTCGCGTCCTCGACGGGGCCAACCTGACCCTGCGAGCGGGCCCGGGCAGCGACGTGGACGCCACCTTGGCCCCGCAGTGGCGGGACTTCGATCTGGCCGGTGCGATCCGACGGCGTCTTGCGGTGCCGGTCGTGGTGTGCAACGACGCTGACGTCGCGGCGCTGGCCTGCGCCACGGGCAACGGTCGAGAGCTGACGGTGACGCTCGGAACAGGGGTGGGGACAGGCCTCGTGATCGGTGGACGGCTCGCCCCCCACGTCGAGCACTCTGACACACCGCTGCTCGGTGCCAACAGCCTCGATGAGCTCGTCGGCGAGGGCACCCGCAAGGTCATCGACGCAGAGCTCTGGCAGGAGCGGGTGCGCAAGGTCCTCGAGTACCTCGACGAGGAGGTGGCCTTCGACCGCTGCTACGTGGCGGGAGGGAACGCCCGCCGGGTGTGGCGCGATGGACTCGGCGATCTGCGGTCGAGGATCTGGGTCACGTCTGAGCCCGTGGGGCTGCTCGGCTGTGCGCGCCTGTTCAGCGACTGATGGCCCCCCTCGTCGCTGTGAAGCCGACCATCAGCGCCATGCCGGTGACGTGGAGGCGGCGCTGACATTCAGAGGGCGAGATGAAGCCGCAGCGCCTCGTCCAACAGCGCCACAAGATCCGAGGGAAGCTCCCCAAGCTTGCTCCCGATCCGTTCCACTGCCACGGCTCGGACCTGCTCTGCCTGCGCCTTCGAATCCCGCGCAAGGCCAGTTCTCGAGGCAAGCAGGAGCACTTGGAAGGGGTAGACATGTTCGGTGTTCGACGTCACTGGAACAACGGTGAGAACACCGCGCCCGAGACGCTCGGCCGTGCTGTTGGCTCCATCGTTGCTCACGATGACGGCAGGTCGACGATTGTTCGCCTCGCTCCCGCGCACAGGATCAAGGTCGACGAGACGGACCTCGCCTCGATGCATCAGATGATCCCGTCGTCGATCGACGTCTCCCAAGCGTTGTCCTCATGGCTCCGTGACCACTCGTCCCAAGCGCCCTCGTAGGCACTCCCCAGCCCCGAGGCTCGAAGGAGGCGAACCGCCTTGTGGAGCGCCGCCGAACGCGACGCCAAGCCCTGGGTCGTTGCATAGGCGTCGAGAAAGTCGACATCGTCTTCAGGCAGGCTCACGCTCACTTTCATACTTCTATCCTACCAAAGGTGGGATCAGTGGCGTCGCTCTCGAGCTTGATCCGGGCGGGACGCGCCGTCGAGTGATGGTCGTCGTCGGGAATCCACATGGCTTCGTGGGACTCCCGACGGGCTGGTTGCCATTAGTCGTGGGCGATGTCGCTGGTCCACGGACGCCACGTCGAAGCCCAGTATTGACAGCCAATCTGACAGCCCGACGAGTACGCCCGGCAGAACGTCACGGGACGCTCCGTCCCCTAGGACCAGGAGAGATGGACGTCGATGGACACAGCTGGAAAGTCCTGACCGAGTCCCGAGGTGCCGTGACGCGGCGACGACCGCGAATTGTCACTCTGACCGGGTGGTCGAAGGTGAAACGGTCGCGCTGAGGGACTGCGCCATGCTCAGGCGGGACGTTCACCAACGATGCTGGCTCGCTCCATGACCCGTCGCTCCGGCCAGTAGTCGCTCAGCGCGAAGTGCTGGACCGCGCGGTTGTCCCAGAACGCCACTGAGTCAGCCTCCCAGGCGAAGCGGCACTGGTACTCGGGCACGTCGCTCTCTGCACACAGCCGATCGATGAGCGCCGTGCTCTCCTCTGGGTCGAGGCCCACGATCGACTCGGTGAAAGCGCGGTTCACGTAGAGCAGCCGTCGTCCGGTCTCTCCATGCGTGCGAACCACCGGGTGGATCGCTGGCGGGTACTGCTCGTGCATGGCTGCCTTGGCGTCGTCGTCCAGGGTGTGGCCGAAGGCCTTGGTGAAGTCGTTGACGGCTTCGAGCCCGTCGATTCGCTCCTTCATCTCGTCGCTCAGCCCCTCGTAGGCCGCATACATGTCGCAGAACGCCGTGTCGCCGCCGATGGCGGGCACCTCGATGGCGTGGAGGACCGCCGCGGCAGAGGGGATGGCTCGCCAGGCGACGTCGGAGTGCCAGACGTTCTCGAACCCGCCCACCGTCGCCTCTTTCTCGAAGCGCACCAGCGACGGCTCGTCGGTGTTGGCGGGGATGAAGGGGTGGATCTCCAAGTCGCCGAACCGTCGGGCGAAGGCCACGTGCTCGGCGGCGGTGAGCGGCTGGTCGCGGAAGAAGAGCACCTTGAAGTCGAGCAGGCATCGGCGCAGCTCGGCGACGGTCTCGTCGCTCATGTCCTTTGTCAGGTCGACGCCGCTGACGATCCCGCCGATGGTGGCGCCCAGCTGGCGGACGCTGAAACCCTCATAGGAGAGCTCGGCGAGCCGGCGCCGCTCTTCGGCGAGGTGGGTCACCGGCCCGACCATGGTGTCGTAGGGAGCCAGGCGCATCCGTGCGGGTGGAACCAGTGAGGCGTGGTCGACAAGCTGGCGCACAGGGGGGGTCTCCTTGTTCGGACGTGGTCGTGTCGATGTGGCCGCGTCAGGCCCTGGGCGTGGCGAGCGAGATGGCCGATGAGGCGAGGACCGTGGCCGCGATCGGCATGCAGGCCTCGTCGATGGCGAAGCTGGAGTTGTGGTGCATCCCGCTCGACCCGTCGGCCAGGCCGGCGCCGACGAAGAAGTACGCGCCAGGGATCCGGTCCAAGAACTCGCTGACGTCATCAGACGGCGACGTTGGTGGCATGGCGAACACCCCGCGCTCGCCGAGCAGTTCGGCAGCGGTCTGTCGGACGACCTCAGCGGCGGCGGCATCGTTGACCACCGCTGGCGCGTGCTCGCCGTAGGTGACCCGGAGCGTGCAGCCGCTCTCCTCGGCAACCTCGACGAGCAGATCGTCGATCCGGCTCTGGACAATGTCGAGGTGGCTTGGGGTGAAGACCCGAAGCGTCCCTTCTAAGTGTGCGGGGTTCGGGATCACGTTCGGCGCCGTCCCTGCCGCCAGGAT
>CAITOG010000075.1 GCA_903893955.1 uncultured Actinomycetes bacterium | reverse complement strand
CTGCTCGATCGATCTGAACCTCGGCGACGACCCCACTGAGGCGAGCTGGGTGCTGTGCGCGCTGGCACCGCTGACGATGCTTGACCAGCAGCAACTCCTCGAGGAGTCGGACCCGACGAGACGTCTCGATCACCTCATCGAGCTCTGCCGCCTTCGCATCGCCGATCTCGAGGCGATGCACCATCTCGGCGGATCGACGTGACGCTCGTCATCGAGCGGCTCGATCCCCTCGATGACGCTGCTGGCATCCCGTGGCATCCGTCAGGTCCAGGTGACGGTGAAGAGGTGGCGATGCGCGCTGCGGTCCAGGGGATCCCGACGTGGCTGGTGCTGATCGATGGTGTCGCCGTCGGAGCGTGCGGGCTCCACGACGTCATCGGCGACGAGGAGCCCCGCGCTGTCGAGATCGGCTACGGACTGGTCGCCGCCGCGCGCGGGAGGGGCCTCGGTACGCAGGTGGTGGGCTCGCTGCTCGAGGAGCTGCGCGCCCTCGACGTTGACGTGGTGACCGCAGAGGTGGAGCTCGACAGTCACGACGCCGCCTCCGCATCGGCGAGCCAGGCGATCCTGCGTGGGCTCGGCTTCGACGATCTCGGCGAGGTCGTCTACCCCTCAGGTCGTTCTCGTCGCTTCGCACGGTCGCTCTGACGCGAAGGACCTCCGCCCGAGGGCGGAGGTCCTTCGACGTGCTGAGCAAGTGCCCGAGGGCACTCGGTCTAGAAGAAGCTGAACGGGGGCACGCCCGAGGAGATGCCCTTGAACAGCTCGTCCTTGGCTGCAGCCATCTCGGCGGGTGCCCACTCGGCGTTGCGGTGGATCTCGCCGATCGGGTGGAAGCCACCCATGACCCAGACGTCTCCACCGAAGACGACGAAGACCTGTCCGGAGACGTCGCCCGCCGCTGGGGAGGCCAGGAAGCCGACGAGGTTGGCGATGTTCTTCGGGTCGAACTTGTCGAAGTCAGCGCCCTCGGTGTTCATCTCAGGGAACACCTGCTCGGTCATGCGGGTCCGGGCTCGGGGGGCGATGGCGTTCGAGGTCACGCCGATGCGCTGGAGCTCACGTGCCATCGTCCAGGTGAGGCCCACGATGCCAGCCTTGGCGGTGGAGTAGTTGGCCTGGCCGACGTTGCCGAAGAGGCCAGCCTCAGAGCTCGTGTTGATGATCCGTCCGTAGACCTCGTCGCCAGCCTTCGCCTTGGTGCGCCAGTAGACCGACGCGTGCTGGATGGTGGCGAAGTGACCCTTCAAGTGAACTCGGATGACGTCGTCCCAGTCGGACTCGGTCATGTTGAAGCTCATCTTGTCGCGCAGGATGCCGGCATTGTTGACGATGATGTTGATGTCGCCGAAGGTGTCGATCGCCTGATCGACGAGCCCCTGGCCGCCACTCCACGTGGAGATGTCGTCACCGTTGACCACGGCCTCGCCACCGTTGTCGACGATGATGTCGACGACCTCCTGTGCGGGGTGGACGTCGCCACCCTCACCTTGGAGCGAGGCGCCGACATCGTTGACGACGACCTTCGCACCCTCGCCTGCGAGCAGCAGCGCCTCTTCGCGTCCGATGCCTCGTCCAGCGCCGGTGACAACTGCCACCTTTCCGTCGAGAAGTCCCATACCCCTGCCTCCTTGGATGTCGTCACGTACGTCTCGTGAGCTGTTGAGCGTCGCGAGGGTGTCGATCTGGTCGATCACCCCCAAGACTCGAAGTCAGAGCATTGCCGCGATCCACCGATGCTGGCAAGAACAGGTCCTCGCCTGGTCAGCGCTGGTGGGGCCGGGAGCCCTCGAGCGCTCTCAAGACCACCTCGCTCAGGGCGGCGGCGGTGTCGTGGAGCGCCCGATCTTCACCGAACTCCTCGACGAGTGAATGGACAGAGAGCGGGCCCGTGCGGCGTGCACCGAGCTGGGCCGCTGCGGCGGCATCGACGGCGCCGGCGACGATCAGGACTGGCATCGAGCTCGGCGTCACAGCGAGGAGCGAGTCGATTGTCTTGCCCTGCAGTGTGCTCTTGTCGATTCGACCCTCGCCGGTCACCACAAGGTCACACGCCGACAGCGTGTCTCCAAGGCCGAGAGAAGATGCCACGAGGTCGAACCCTGACACGAGCGTGCCGCCGAGGGCCGCCAAGCCACCCGCGAGTCCACCCGCTGCTCCGCCGCGCTCGATCGTGGTGATCGAGATGCCGGTGATGCTCGAGAGCCAGCGAGCGTCGTCGCGCAACCGCTCGGTGAGCACGTCGACCTGAGCAGGCGACGCGCCCTTCTGTGGAGCGAACATCGACGCTGCGTCCACGAAGCGCGTGGTGACGTCGGTGGCGACCACGAGATCGGTGATCCCGCCGAGTCCGCCACCATCGAGGATCGCCTCGACGCACCCTCGCCCACCATCAGTGGTGGCAGAGCCTCCACATCCGACGATGACCCGAGTGCAGCCCGCATCCCGCGCTTGGAGGATCAGCTCACCGACGCCACGCGTCGTGGCATCGACGGTCTGTGTTCCGATCGGGTGGGGGAGCAGGCTTCGGCCTGCAGCATCTGCCATCTCGATGACACCGCGTGAACCATCGTCGCTTCGTCGCCACAGACACGGCACCATTTCGCCGAGCGGTCCAGTGACCACGGTGTGCACGGGCACGCCACCGAGGACCTCGCCGAACCCCTCACCTCCGTCGCTGAGTGGCGCGAGGGTCACCTCCCAGCCAGCAGCTCTCGCTCCGAGAGCGATGGCCTCAGCAGCGTGTGTGGCGCTGAGGGTGCCGGCCAGCTTGTCGGGCGCGGCCAAGAGGCGCACGTCGCTTAGCGAACCCCGAGGAGATCGACGACGAAGATGAGCGTCTCGTTCGGCCCGATCACGCCGCCGGCACCCTGCGCGCCGTAGCCGAGGTGTGCAGGGATGGTCAGCCGACGACGTCCGCCCACACGCATCCCCTGGACGCCCTGATCCCAGCCTGCGATGACCTGACCCTGTCCGAGCCCGAAGGAGAACGTCCCGGGGCGGTTCCATGAGGCATCGAACTCCTCGCCGGTCGACCAGGCGACGCCGACGTAGTGGACCTCGACGCTGTGGCCAGGCCGTGCCTCTTCGCCGTCGCCGACGATGAGGTCTTCGATGAGCAGGTCGGCAGGTGCCTCGCCACTGGGTGGATCGACGAGCGGTCGTTGTTGTGTCATCGCGCAATCGTAGGCAGAGATGCCAAGAAGGCGACGTGCGGGCGAGAGGACTCGAACCTCCACCCCCGAAGGGACCGGGACCTAAACCCGGCGCGTCTGCCGATTCCGCCACGCCCGCCGCTTGCTCGGGCCGCGCAGGCGTCCCGACGTGCCCATCCTAGGAAGTGGGACTGAACCATGCGGCGCCATCGGGCGGGTAGCCTGACGACATGGATACGCCCCCTTTCAACCCCACCCTTGCCGGCCCGATGGGCATGGATGTGACCGCAGACCTGACCCAACGCCTCTTGCGCGAGCGCATCGTCTTCTTGGGATCGGTCGTCGACCAGCAGGCAGCCAACACCCTGTGCGCCCAGCTGCTGCTGCTCGAAGCTGAGGACCCCGAGCAGGACATCTCGCTCTACATCAACTCGCCGGGCGGCTCAGTGACCGATGGGCTCGCCATCTACGACACCATGCAGTACGTCTCCAACGATGTGCGCACCATCTGTGTCGGCATGGCTGCCTCCATGGGCCAGTTCCTGCTCTGCGCGGGAACAGCGGGCAAGCGATTCGCCCTGCCGAACTCTCGCATCCTGATGCACCAGCCCAGCGCCGGCGGCATCCAGGGGCAGGCCTCTGACATCGCCATCCAGGCGGAGCAGATCATCTTCATGAAGAAGATGCTCGCCGAGCGCATCGCCTTCCACACTGGCCAGGACGTCGAGCGGATCGAGGCTGACTCTGACCGTGACCGCTGGTTCACCGCCGAGGAGGCCAAGGACTACGGGTTCATCGACGCTGTCATCGACCGCTCGGCAGCACGCGCTGGAGCGAACTGAGCGTGACCGTCGAGGTCCCGGCGAACTCGCCGGCGGCATCTGAGGG
>CAITOG010000074.1 GCA_903893955.1 uncultured Actinomycetes bacterium | reverse complement strand
CGACGGCAAGACCACTATCTGCGCAAACCTCGCGTACACGATGGCTGCCGCCGGGCAGGAAATCATTATCGTCGGTTGCGATCTTAGGAAGCCACGACTTCATCAGTTCTTCGGTCTGTCAAACGATGTCGGGTTTACTTCTGTGCTTCTCGGGGAGGCCGAACTCGACGAAGCCATTCTTGATGTGCCAGGCAACCCTCATCTCAAGGTGCTTCCTGCGGGCCCAATCCCGCCGAATCCGTCAGAGCTTCTCGCAGGCCGTCGCGCTGGCAGCATCATGCAAGCTCTCGCCCAACGTTGCGACCTCATCTTGCTGGATAGTCCTCCTCTGCTGCCGGTGTCTGATGCAGCGGTGCTCGCAGGGAGCGCAGATGCCGTGATCTTGGCTTCAGCCTCAGGCATCTCGAACAAGCGAGACACCACTCGAGCCATGGATCTTCTTCGACAGGTTGGAGCGTCGGTGCGAGGGTCAATCCTCAATCGCGCGCCCGCTTCAGAGGTCTACTCGTACTATCGCTACGGCTACGGCTACGGCTACGGGTACGGGTACGGGTATGGCTACGGGTATGGGTCTTCAGCAGAAAGAAGAGGTCAAGGAGACTCACCGAAGGCGTCCGAAGGCAAGGCCGCAGCTTCAGGCATCGAAGGAGAGGGCATGGTCACACCCACGACTGCGCCTACGACAACCTTGGTGAGTGATTCTCCAGCCCACCAACCTCAGGCAGGTGACGCGTCGACTAACTCTCGTCGTCAACGACGTGGACGCCGAGGCAATAGCGGTGGCGCCAACGACAGCAACCCCGCGGGCTAGTCAACACCGGCCATGGTCGAGTACCAGCACCGCCGATCGAGGCGGTTCCACAAGTACCGACACGGTTATCAGCACTGGCAGCAACATCGTCATGGCAATGCTCACAGTCATCGCCGCGCGCGGACGGCCACAGTCCAACATCGCCGAACAGTGCTCCGTCGCAAAGCAATCAGTCTCACCATCATCGGAGGCTCGGTCGCCCTCGTCTTCCTTCTCATTGTCCTGTTTGGAGGTGCGTGGCGTGCGCTTAATGTTGCGAGATCCGATTTGCTGGCGGCGCAGAGTGCCGCGTCAGCAGTCGCTCACGACCCCAATTTGCTGACCTCAGCGAGTGGTCGCCAGCAGCTCGCCGAGGACCTCGCCACCATGCGACGAGGTTCGGACAACGCAGCCAACGCGGTGAACAACTCCCTCGGGCTCTCAATCTTGTCCTTTTTCCCCATCGTCGGTCGACAGGTCGACGGTGCTACCGCTCTAGTGAACGACACCAGGACCCTGACCGAGCAGGGCCAGATCCTCCTGGCCCAGTTGCAAACCACGACCAAGGCGAGCTCTGCAACAGACATCTCGATCCCGGCCCTCAAGAATCTCGATGCTCAGGTGCACCAGTCCTCGACCAAGATATCGAGCTTGATCACCTCGACGACTGGCCTGTGGGGTCCGATCCGCGGGGCTCGGACCAAGTTCAACACCAACGTGAGCTACATCGCGGGGCTCCTCAAGAAGGGGGGCAAGGGGCTCGACTACGCATTGCCCCTCCTCGGTGCTGAGGGTCCGAAGACCTATTTTGTGGCTGCCGAAAACAATTCTGAGATGCGCGATCAGGGTG
>CAITOG010000073.1 GCA_903893955.1 uncultured Actinomycetes bacterium | reverse complement strand
CCTCGCGGCGGATCGGGGGACTCGACGTCCCGCCTGCGCTCGCTGGCCTGCTCGACGACCTCCTTGAGCGGAGCACCTTCGGATCCTCAACGGGCACTATCGAGGTGGCGTGCTCCGGCGGTCCTGACTCGACAGCGCTCGCTGTCATGGCTGCTGCGACAGGTCGCCCGGTCGTCCTCCACCACGTCGACCACGGGCTCCGACCGGGTGGGTCCGCCGAAGCCGCTCTGGTGCGGCAGCTCGCAGAGCTCCTCGGTGCCGGCTTCGTCGGCCATGTCGTCAAGGTCTCTGGCGGGGCCGGACCTGAGGAGGCGGCGCGAGTGGCGAGACGATCGGTCCTGCCCCTCGGCGCGGCGACCGGCCACACGATGGATGACCAGGCCGAGACGGTCCTGCTCAACCTCCTTCGAGGCGCAGGCGCCCGAGGCCTGGCAGCGATGGAGCCCGGTCCCTCGCACCCGTTGCTCGGACTCCGGCGCTCGGAGCTCTGGGCGCTGGTCGGCGGGCTCGGCCTCGAGGTGGTGCGGGACCCGAGCAATGCAGACCTCACGCTGCGCCGCAACGCCGTGCGCCACCAGCTCCTGCCGCTGGCTGACGAGATCGCCCAGCGAGACGTGATTCCGTTGCTGGCACGAAGCGCGGACCTGGCTCGTGCCGATGAGCTGCTACTCGAGGAGCTCTCCGAACTCGAGGTTCCGGACCCGACCGACGTCGCGGTGCTCACGAGCGTCCCGAGGCCGCTTGCGGCCAGGGCGATCCGGCGGTGGCTCAAACGAGAGCGAGGTGGTCATCAACCGACGGCGGCTGAGGTCGAGCGAGTCTTCGATGTGGTGGCGCTCTCGTGCCGATCGACCGAGATCGGTGGCGGAGGTCGGGTGCTGCGAACCTCGGGACGCCTGCGCTATCAGGAACTCTGAGGGGGTACGCTCGGCGCCGTGGCGGCCGACGAGCAGCGTGAGTGGTGGAACGGCGAGATCGGTGACGTTGTCCTGAGCGACGAGACGATCCAGGCGAGGATCGCAGAGCTCGGCGCAAAGATCACCGAGGACTACGCGGACGATCCTCCGCTGTTGGTCTGTGTACTCAAGGGGGCCATGCTGTTCCTCTCTGACCTCTCGAGGGCGATCGAGCTGCCGGTCGAGGTCGACTTCATGGCGGTGTCGTCCTACGGCTCGGCGACCAAGACATCCGGCGTAGTCCGCATCGTCAAGGATCTCGACGTGGACTTGACCGGGCGCAACGTGCTCGTGGTGGAGGACATCATCGACTCCGGTCTCACGCTCAACTACCTGCGCAAGTACCTCTCGGCGCGCAAGCCCAAGTCCATCGAGGTCTGTGCGCTGCTCATCAAGGAAGGTGAGCAGCGAGTCGAGCAGGAGCTGCGCTACGTGGGCTTCACGATCCCGTCGAGCTTCGTTGTCGGCTACGGCCTCGACGTGGCGGAGCGCTACAGGAACCTGCGTGGCCTTTATACCTATGTCGGAAAGGGCAGCAGCTAGCCCGACTCTCGACGGCCAAGCAAGCGCCGACATGATCTCGAAGCGAAGGAGACATCGCCATGACAGTCGACACGGACAGGATTGAAGCAGCGGTCCGAGAGATCCTCGACGCGATCGGGGAGGACCCCGATCGCAACGGCCTG
>CAITOG010000072.1 GCA_903893955.1 uncultured Actinomycetes bacterium | reverse complement strand
TCGAGCGTCGCTACTGATCTTGGCGCGCATTGCGGGGCGACCCTGACCCAGCCCCACCGGTCCTTCAGCTATCTACTCGACACCTCAGCACCGACACAGGAGGTCTCCGCCGCGGGAGCGGTCCAGGACTTCTCGTACTCCGACGAGCTCAATCCCACGTCGGTGACGGCTGCCTATGGCCCGACAACGACATCGCCGCCGACGACGTCACAGGCCCAGACGGACCCGACGGGCCTGGCAGCCAGCCAACACGCCACCTACACGCGTTACGACCGTTTGGGTCGAGTGTGTGCCACGGGGCCGACCTGGGCAACGTCCTGCACGGTCCAGACCGGTGTCGGCGACTCGTGGACGAGCTACGACCTGCTCGGCAATGTGGCCCAGATCACCGACCCCATGGATCAGACGACCACGATGACAGCGGCCGACCCACGATTCCCGGGAACCATCACGTCAACCACCACGCCCGAGCAGGGGACGGCCACCATCAGCCTGAACGCGCTCGGCCAGGTGACGACCAAGACTTCGGGGGCGATCGGCGGCGGGGCAGCGCTCGACACCGTGTCCTACGCGTACAACGCCGATGGCCGCCAGTGCCTGGTCGAGCCGGTGGCGGCGACGCTGACGTCAGCAAACTGTCCGACCAGCCTCTCTGGGTTAGCAACGGGTTGGACCGGCGAGATCTACGACCCTCTCGGTCGGGTGACCTCGGCGGGCAATCAGTCGACTTACGAGACCACGACCTATCGCGCCGATGGGCTCCCTGCGAGCGTCGCAGAGACAGCCGCCCTTGGCTCGACGTCCTCATCGAGCGCCATCAGCTACACGTACAACAATTTCGACCTCGTCTCGTGCATCCGCTACGACTCCACCTCCCCGTGCCCGACATCGCTCTCAAGCGCGGTCCACACCGTGAATCGCACCTACGACCCGCTCGGCGATCTCAGCTCGACCACGGACTGGAACAACAACGCGGTGTCGTACGCCTATGACCTGAGCACCGGGTTGCCGCTGTTGTCGACGACGACGGTGCCATCGGTCTCGGGGGGATCGAGCACTGAGACCCAAACCCTCCAGCACAATGCCGATGGCCAGGTCACCTCGATCGGCTATGCCGGCACGTCGCCCCCAACGACGCTCGGCGCGCTCAATGCCCTCAGCTCGTCATCGACCTATGCCACGTCGACCACTTTGAGCTCGCTCATCTCGGCGAGCACCATCGGAACGACCTCGTCGACGCCGAGCTACACCCAGCTCAGCCAGGTCGCCTCCACGACGAACCCAGGTGCCACGAGTGCAGACGCTTTGACCTACGGTGCCAACAACCAACTGAAGACCGAGTCGACCCCAACGTCATCGTCGCTTCCGACTCACCTCACCTATTCCGCCACGACCGAGCAGCTCTCCTCATCGAGCCCGGCGAGCGGGTCCTCGACCTACTACGTCTCGGACGCCCTCGGCGAGCGCTGCGCGCAGGTGACGGCGAACTCGAACCCATCGCTCGGCTGCACGTCGCCGCCCACGGGGGCGACGACGTACTCGTGGACGGCGCTCGGACAATTGGCGCAAGTGACGTCACCGAGCACGACGACCTCCTATGTCTATGACGCCCGAGGCCTGCGAGTCATGACAGCATCAACCGGGTCTCCCACCACCATGTCCAGCTACGACATGGTCGATGGCGGTTCG
>CAITOG010000071.1 GCA_903893955.1 uncultured Actinomycetes bacterium | reverse complement strand
TGCTCGAACTCCTCTATGCAGCTGGACTGCGAGTCGCAGAGTTGTGCGGTCTTGATCTCGACGACGTCTCACTCGGCAGCGGGACGCTCCGAATCGTCGGCAAAGGCGACAAGGAGCGGGTCGTCCCGATCCACGAGTCGTGCGCAGTGTGGATCGAGCGCTACCTCGAGGAGTCGCGAGCAGCCACCATGACTGCACTGTCACCGTCCTCGGCGCTCTTGTTCAACCGACGGGGAACGAGGCTCGGCACCCGTGACGTCCGGCGCATCATCGATCGCCGCTCCTCGACACCGACGCACCCCCACGCGTTGCGCCACACCTACGCCACGCATCTGCTCGATGGAGGGGCTGACCTGCGGGTGGTCCAAGAGCTCCTTGGCCATGCGAGCCTCCAGACGACGCAGATCTACACCCATGTCTCGAAGGAGCGCCTCCAGCGGGTCTACGACCAGACCCACCCGCGCGCCTGAGCCGCCGTTGAGGGGAGGGTCGACTCGCGGCTAGGGTTGCTCCGGCTGCACCGACCGGTGCGGTTCACAATCCGAGAGACCGGCCCTGTCGCATCCTTACGGTCGCCCCGAGCTTGGGGTGCTGCGACATGGGGAGATCAACCGCTAAGACATGAAGGAGATGACCATGGCTGTGGTCACGATGCGCCAACTGCTCGATGCAGGCGTCCACCTCGGGCACCAGACCCGACGCTGGAACCCCAAGATGCGTCGATTCATCTACGGGGAGCGGTCAGGGATCTACCTGATCGACCTCCACAAGACCCTCTCTGGCGTGGAGTCGTCGTACACCTATGTGCGCGACCTGGTCGCTGGTGGCGGCACGATCCTGTTCGTCGGCACGAAGAAGCAGGCGCAGGGCCCGATCTCCGCCTACGCGGACGCCTGCGGGATGCCCTACGTCAACCACCGCTGGCTCGGCGGCATGCTGACCAACTTCCAGACGGTCTCCGGCCGTGTCAAGCGCCTCCAGGAGCTCCGCACCATGGAGCGTGCTGGTGACTTCGAGGGCATGCCCAAGCGTGAGGCCCTCCGCCACACCCGTGAGTTGGCAAAGCTCGATCGCAACCTCGGCGGCATCGCTGGCTTGGACAAGCTGCCGAGTGCCATCTTCGTGCTCGACACCAACAAGGAGCACATCGCCGTCAACGAGGCGAACAAGCTCGGGCTGCCGGTCGTCGCTGTCGTGGACACCAACTGTGACCCTGACCTGATCGACTTCGTGATCCCTGGCAACGATGACGCCATCCGCTCGGGTGAGCTGCTCTGCCGCGTCATCGCCGATGCTGTGGTCGAGGGCCGCTTCATCGCCGCCAACAAGCCCAAGGCGAAGCCGGCTGCGCCGGCCCAGCCCGCCACCCCGGAGCCGGCTGCCGTCGGCGCCCCTGCCCCCACGGAGGCCTGAGTCACCATGCCAGCCATCAGTGCAAAGGACGTCCAGGCGTTGCGCAAGTCGACAGGCGTCGGCATGCTCGATGCAAAGCGCGCCCTCGAAGAGAACGACGGTGACGTCGAGAAGGCCAAGGTCTGGCTACGCGAGCAGGGGCTCGCTGGTGCCGCAAAGCGCTCTGATCGCGATGCCTCGCAAGGAGCTGTGGCGGCGGTGCGCAATGGCGACGCCGGCGCTATCGTCGAGCTGCGGTGCGAGACCGACTTTGTGGCCAAGGCCGAGGAGTTCGTCTCGATCGTGGACGAAATCGCTGCCAAGGTCGCCGAAGAGGGCGCAGAGGCAGCAGCATCGTTCGCCGATCGCATCGACACGCTGCGCACAACGCTCAAGGAGAACATCTCCCTCGGACAGGTCGTCTACATGAAGGCCGGCGAGGGTGAGGTGCTCGATAGCTACCTCCACATCCAGGCCGGTCGAGGCGTGAACGCCGTCATCGTGGTGCTCAAGGGTGGCACTGAGGAGCTCGCACACGACGTCGCAGTCCACGCTGCGTTCACCAAGCCGCAGGTAGTGCGCCGCGAGGACGTTCCCGCAGATGAGGTCGCGCAAGAGCGGGCCACCATCGAGAACATCAGCCGCAACGAGGGCAAGCCCGAGGCGGCTCTTGAGAAGATCATCGAGGGTCGGATGAACGGCTGGTTCAAGGAGCGGGTCCTCCTCGAGCAGGGCTTCGTACGCGACGAGAAGCAGACCATCGCCCAGCACCTCGGCGACGCTGAGCTCGTCGGCTTCGCCCAGGTCATCGTCGGCGCCTGAGAGAGAAGCGGGCTTCCTCGATGGCCAATCGGCTCGTCCTCAAGATGTCCGGCGAGGCGCTCGCCTCGGCGGCGTCGGACGAGACGATCGATGCAGCGACGGTCGATCGCATCGCTCGCGAGATCGCCGAGACCAGGGAGTCGCTCGATCTCGAGCTCGCCATCGTCGTCGGCGGGGGCAACATCTGGCGTGGCGCCACAGGGGCCATGGCCGGCATGGACCGATCGACCTCGGATGCCATGGGGATGCTTGGCACGGTGATCAACGCGCTCGCCCTCCAGGATGCGCTTGAACAGCACAACCAACCGACCAGAGTGCTCTCGGCACTTCGGATGGCAGAGGTGGCGGAGCCCTACATCCGGCGACGAGCGATGCGACACCTCGAGAAGGGGCGGGTCATCGTGTTTGCCGCCGGCATGGGGAACCCGTACTTCACGACCGATACCGCTGCAGCGCTCAGGGCGGCAGAGATCGAGGCGTCGCTCCTGCTCAAGGGGACGCACGGCGGCGTCGACGGCGTCTACAGCGCCGACCCCAAGGTCGACCCATCCGCCGTCAAGTTCGACGAGGTCTCCTTCCGCAAGGTGGTGACCGAGGACCTTCGGGTCATGGACCTGACCGCCATCACCTTCTGCTCCGACAACAGCCTGCCCATCAGGGTCTTCGACGTCATGGCGCCCAGAAACCTCCACCGAGCGCTCGCAGGCGAGCCGGTCGGTACGCTGGTGTCGTGATGGACGACGACATGGCTCAGCTGGTGCTCGACGAAGCCAAGGAGAAAATGGCCAAGGCACTTGAGCACGTGAAGGCCGAATTCGGCACCGTCCGCACCGGTCGGGCCACCCCGGCGCTGGTCGAAGGACTGCTGGTTGACTACTACGGGACGCCGACCCCGCTCAAGACCCTGGCGAGCTTCACCGTCCCAGAGGCTCGCTTGCTCCAGGTGGTGCCGTTCGACAAGAGCGCCATGGCGGCGATCGAGAAGGCGATCACGCAGTCGGACCTCGGGATCAACCCGTCGAACGACGGGCAGGTGATTCGACTGGCCTTCCCGCCGCTCACGGAAGAGCGCCGTCGGGACCTCGTCAAGGTGGTCAAGGCCAAGGCGGAGGAGGGCCGGATCCAGATCCGGAACCTGCGGCGTGGAACGCGCCACGAGCTCGACCAGCTCGAGAAGGAGGGCGATCTTTCCTCCGACGAGCACGAACGTGCCGACAAGGCGCTCGAGAAGATCACGCAGTCCGGCGTCGAGGCTGTCGACGCCCTCTTGGCCCAAAAGGAGCAGGAGCTGCTCGATGTCTGATGACACCAAGAGCCTCTTCGGTGACGACGAGGAGTCGACAGAGCAGCCTGCCAACGGCGTGAGGATCACCGGTGCCGAGCCTGCTGGCGACGACCTCCTCGCCGATTGGAAGTTCGATGAGCCGGCGGCGGCCGAGGAGTCGCAGGCGCCGAGCCCCGACCTTCCGCACTGGACCGAGAATCCCACTGGTCAGGTTCCCACCGTTCTCCAGCGGGACCAGCCAGAGGACGAGGACCCTTGGGCCGCAGTCCAGTCGCCGACGTGGCGCGAGGACGACAGCGACTGGGTCGCTGAGGAAGAGGCCTTCGATACCTCGTTGCTCTCGATGGAGGAAGAGCCGCTTGGCGCGCTCAATCCCGAGCCTGGTCTCGAGGAGAGCCAGCCCTGGGAGTTCGAGCTGCCAGCGGAGCGCGCTGCCGTCCCGATCGACGAGGTCCCCGGGGACGACGTGCTCGACGCTGAGCCTGCCTCTGAACCGGTGGTAGCCAGCGAGCCGAGGCAGCGGCGAGGGCGTGAGCGCTCTGGCGCGATGAGTTCCGCCCGGCGACGTTCAGATCGCAAGGACCCGTCACCAGTCGACGCAGCTGAGGCCACGTTCGCGGGGGCCATGTCGGGCACCACTGGACGCAACCTCCCGGTCGCCATCATCACTGGCGTCATCATCGCTGTCCTGGTCCTGGTCACCTTCGACATCGGCACCGTCCTCGCCATGGCGCTGGTCCTCGTTGTGGTGACGCTGGCCACAGCCGAGGGCTATGCAGCATTCCGTCGCGGCGGCCAGCACCCGGCCACGCTGCTCGGTCTCGTCGCCACGGTGTCGCTGGTGCTGGCGACCTACAACAAGGGAAGCCAGGCGCTCGGCCTCGTCACGACACTGCTGTTCGTCTTCACGGTGGTCTGGTTCATGGCCGGCCATGAACGAACACACATGCTCACCGGGGTCTCCTCGACGATGCTGGGATTCGTCTGGATCGGCGTCTTTGGTTCGTATGCGGCGCTGCTGCTGAATCCGAACCTGTTCCCCAACCGCCACGGTCTGGCGTTCCTACTCGGAGCGATCCTGACGTCGATGGCGTACGACATCGCAGCGCTCTTCGTCGGCTCGGCGATCGGCAAGCGACCCCTTGCGCCGTCGATCAGTCCGGCGAAGACCGTCGAGGGTCTCATCGGCGGCTCGGCCGCTGCCATCCTGATGGGCGTCATCGTCGTGCAGCTCATCCACCCGTGGACCTTCGCCAGTGCCCTGAGCCTCGGCATCGTGGTGGCCATCGTGGCGCCGCTCGGTGACCTCGCGGAGTCCATGATCAAGCGAGGCCTCGGCATCAAGGACATGGGACGTCTGCTGCCTGGCCACGGTGGCATGCTCGATCGTGTCGACGGCCTGCTCTTCGTCCTCCCTGCGACCTACTACCTGGTCCGGGCCTTCCATCTCGGCTGAGTCGACAGCATGGTGACGACGGTCGCAGTCCTCGGCTCGACCGGCTCGATCGGGACTCAGACGCTCGATGTGATCGATCGTCATCCAGAACGCTTTGCTGTCCAGTCGCTCGCTGCGGGGCGGGCTAGCCGATTGCTCATCGATCAGATCGAGCGCTATCAGCCCACCCAGGTGGTCGTCGCTAACGAATTGGCCGCCCATGAGCTCGTCGGCGCCGGCATCGACCGGTCGCTCGTGAGCATCGGTGCGACGGGTCTCGAGACGGCGGCTGGCGATGCCAACGTGACCGTCAACGCAGTGCTGGGCTTCGCGGGTCTTCCAGCCACGCTTGGGGCACTTCGTGCTGGGCGGCGGCTGGCGCTTGCCAACAAGGAGTCGCTGATCGCGGCGGCGCCACTCGTCGAGCAGGTCCGGTCGACCCCTGGAGCCGAGATCGTCCCAGTCGATTCCGAGCACTGCGCTATCCACCAATGTCTGAGCGTGGTGGGTGGTGGCGCTGCGTCGGTGCGGCGGGTCCTCTTGACGGCCTCCGGTGGTCCGTTCCGCACCGCCACGACGGACGAGCTGGCTGACGTCGGCGTGGAGGATGCGCTGGCGCACCCGACCTGGAGCATGGGCCCGAAGATCACCATTGACTCTTCGACGCTCATGAACAAGGGCCTCGAGGTGATCGAGGCGCACGCGCTCTTCGGGATCGGCTTCGATGCCATCGAGGTGGTGGTCCATCCGCAGTCCATCGTCCACTCGATGGTCGAGTTCGTCGATGGCTCGACGATCGCCCAGCTATCGATGCCTGACATGCGCCTACCGATCTCCTATGCCCTTGGGTACCCTGAGCGGCTTGCTGTGGCGTTCGGTCCGGTGGACTTCGCCGGTGGCGTCGAGATGACCTTCGAAGCGCCGGACCTCGAGCGGTTCCCAGCGCTTGAGCTCGCCTATGAGGCAGGTCGGATCGGGGGAGCGGCGCCCGCCTGGCTCAGCGGGTCCAATGAGGTGGCGGTCGAGGCGTTCTTGACCGGAGCGATCGGCTGGCGCGCGATCGCCGAAACGGTGGCGGCAGTGTTGGAGCGATACGAGCCAGACCCACTGGACTCCCTCGATGCGGTGCTCCACGCTGACGGTCGTGCTCGTGACGTCACACGGGCCATTCTCGGTGGGAGACTGGTCGGGTGACCGACACGATCGAGGCGCCAGAGGTCGACGACCCGCTGCCGGCGCAGCCGGCCGCTGGTGGGCTGTGGGCGTTCGTCCGGCTCGTGGCGGCACTCGCTGCCATCACCGCCGTCTTCCTCGCCTTCGGGCTCGGAGATCTCCTGCTCGTCATTGTTGCGTTGATCGTCATGATCGTCCTGCACGAGTTCGGCCACTTCATCACCGCCAAGCGCAGCGGCATGAAAGTCACCGAGTTCTTCGTCGGCTTCGGTCCTCGGCTGTGGTCGGTTCGAAGGGGCGAGACCGAGTACGGGATCAAGGCAATCCCCGCAGGTGGCTACTGCCGGATCATCGGCATGACCAGCGCCGAGGAGCTCCATCCGAGTGACGAGCCGAGGGCGTATCGCAACCAGGCCTTCTGGAAGCGGATCACCGTCGCATCAGCAGGGAGCGCGATGCACTTCCTGATCGCTCTGGTGCTGGCCTTCATCGCCCTCAGCTTCATCGGTCGCCCAGATCCGTCGGTCGTCCAGGTGTCGTCGTACCTCCAGATCTCCGGCGGCACCGCCACGCCTGCCCAGCAGGGCGGCCTCAAGCCCGGCGACGTGATCGTGAGCGTGAACGGCAAGAAGGTCTCCTCGGATAGCTCGCTGAGCAGCGTCGTGCACTCGAGCGTCGGCACGCCGGTGACCCTCGTGGTGGACCGGGGTGGCCAGCAGGAGACGATCCACGTCACGCCGATCGACGGTCGGAAGGTCATCGTCGACGGCTCTGCTTTGGCACCCGCCAACGGGCCAGCCACCGGCTACCTCGGGGTCTCCCTCTCCGAGGGATCGAGCCGTGTTGGTCCAGTTGCTGCGATGACTGGTTCCATCGGGATCATCCGTGAGGTCACCGCTGGCTCGGTGAGCGGCATCGTCCACTTGTTCTCGCCTGCAGGCATCTCGAACTACGCCCACCAGGTCGCCCATCCACCCGCCTCGGTGCCGACCGGGAGTGCAGCTGCGCAGGCACAGGCCTCGAGCCGACCTGAGTCGATCATCGGCGCCGTGCGGACTGCCAGCCAGGCGGCGCAGGCAGG
>CAITOG010000070.1 GCA_903893955.1 uncultured Actinomycetes bacterium | reverse complement strand
GGCGCCTCGTCAGCGGGCAGGCCCCGGCCCGAGAGCAGGTCGTCCAAGGCAGCGTCGAGACCGTTGAGCAGGTGGTCGATGTCGGCGTCGGTCACCACCAGCGATGGCATGAGCCGCATCACCGCAGGCTGGTTGCCGGAGTAGACAGCCAAGATCCCGTGGTTGGCTAGGTGGTAGCTCATTCGGGGCCCCATCGAGTCCTCGGCGTACTCGATCCCGGCCATGAGGCCGAGGCCTCGAACATCCTTGACCTGCTCAGGTCGAGACGCGGCGATCTCGGCTAGACCGGCGTGGAGCTTGGCGCCCATGGCCGCCGAGTTCTCGACCAGGCCCTCTTCCTCGACCACCTTGAGCGTCTCGAGCGCCACCATGCAGGCGAGGTCGGACCCGCCGAAGGTGGAGAGGTGGATGAAGGGATTCGGGATCAGAAACTCGCGCAGGTCCTCGGTGAAGAGGGTCGCCGAGATCGCCACCAGCGAGCCGCCGAGCGATTTTGCGGTGGTCATGATGTCAGGGACGACGTCGAAGTGCTCTGACGCCCACCACCGGCCCGTGCGGCCGATACCGGTCTGGATCTCGTCCAGGATCAGTGTGGCGCCGACCGCGTCGCACGCCTCGCGAGCCGCTGCCAGGTAGCCGTCTGGGGCCACGACGATGCCACCCTCGCCTTGGATCGGCTCGATGAGCACGCCGGCGGTCTGGTCATCGACCGCGGCGCGCAGCGCCCCTGCGTCACCGAAGGGGACCAGCTCGAACTGGGGCATCAGTGGCTCGAACGGGGTGCGGAAGGCGGCACGCCCTCCGGCAGACAGCGCGAAGCCGGTGTGGCCGTGGTAGCCGTTGGTGGTCGAGACGATCTTGGCTCGCCCTGTCGCACCCCGGGCGAGCTTGAGCGCGAAGTCGATCGCCTCGCCGCCGCCGGAGCCGAACTGGGTGCAGGAGATGTCGCCTGGGGCCAGCGCAGCCAGTCGCTCGGCCAGCTCGGCCTTCTGGGCCGAGCACAAGAGGAAGTTGCCGTGGTCGAGCGAGTCGACCGCCCGGTGTGCTGCCTCGACCACGCGTGGGTGGCGACGGCCGACGTTGAAGGAGCCCGCAGAGGTGAAGCAGTCGAGGAAGCGGCGGCCGTCGAGGTCGGTCACCCAGGCACCAGAGCGCTCGGTCTCGATGATGTCGAGGCCCGCGGCCTTCATGACCCGGACCTTCTGCGGGTTGAGAAACCGGGCGAACCTGTCGAGGATGGCCTTCTTGGTGCCGGTCGTCGCTGCGTCGTCGCCCATGGGTCGAATGGTAGCCACGAACCACGTGGCCGCCCGAGCGCAGGCAGGGTCGAGGTGCTAGACACGCGCCAGTGCCCACGGGCCACCGAGGACGGGGGGATTCGGTGCAAAGACCACTTTCGAGACGGTCGTTCCTGGCCGGTTCAGCGGGAGCGATGGCGGCGCTCGGCACCGCGCTCAACGACGACCTGCCCGCCGGCGCCATGGTCACCAATGGCAGGGGCCGCGACGGGATCTCATTTCGTCGCCCTCGCCGTGGTGGCTCGCTGATCATCGGGACCAACGCTGAGGAGGCGAGCCTGAGCGTGCTCTCGGGCCGCTTCGACACATCGGGGACCATCATCGCCCGGGCCCTCTACGACCCATTGATGGCGGTGACCGCCACCGGCGCCATCGTGCCGTATCTCGCTAAGTCACTGGTGCCGAGCGACGGCTTCACCAAGTGGACCGTGACGCTCAGAGATGGGCTCCGGTTCCACGACGGCAGCCCGTGCGACGGCGCGGCGCTGCTCGCCAACTTCGACGCCGCCATGGCCAGCGCCATCTCGGTGGCGCTCAAACCGCTCGTGAAGGGGGCGACGCAATCCGGGCCGAACTCGATGACCATCGAGATGCAGCACCCGTGGGTGAGCTTCCCGGCCACCTACGCCGCCCAGCAGGTGACCTTCGTCGGCGCACCCTCGATGAGCCAGGAGCCCAACGACGGAGGCGCGGCGCCGATCGGGACCGGGCCGTTCGTCTTCCACGAGTGGGTAGTCAACTCGCACCTCACCTTGCGGGCGAACCGCCACTACTGGCGTCCGGGGCTGCCGTACCTGGACGAGGTGACCTTCGTGCCGATCGCCGACGACCAGGCTCGCCAGGAGGCCCTGGCCTCGGGCACGGTCGACATGATCATCTCGACCTCGCCGGCGACCATCAAGTCGCTCCACGCCAACCGCTCGGTGGCCTATGTCGACAACCGGGGCCCGATGGTCGGCGCACCTGATCTCGGGTGTCTCATGCTCAACACCAGGAAGGCCCCGTTCGACGACCCGCTGGCCCGTCGGATCCTGGCGACGGCGATCTCGACCAAGGCCTACGCGCAGATCATCAACCAGGGGGTGATTCCGCCGGCCAGCGGTCTGTTCCAGCCCGGCTCGCCGTACTACTCGCGCACGAGCTACCCCTCGTACAACCCGAGCGAGGCGAAGCGCCTGGTGGCTCAGTACCGAGTCAAGCACGGCCACACGCTGTCGTTCACGAGCATCGGCACGGCCACGCCGCAGGCCACCCAGCAGGGTGAGTACATGCAACAGGTCCTCAAGAACGTCGGGGTGAACCTCTCCCTCGTCCAGATGAACCAGAACCAGGTGATCGCCGCCGCGCTGGGCGGCCAGTACCAGGCGATGGGCTGGCTCGACTTTGGGGGTATCAGCCCTGATCTGAACTACGTGTGGTTCTCGCCGACCACGATCTCGTCGACGGGGATCTCGCTCAACACGACTGGCAACAACGACCCGAAAATCCAAGCCGCGCTGCTGGCCGGGATGGCGGCGACGACCCAGGCGGCCCGGGTCCGGGCGTACCGCACGCTCGATCAGCGCTTGGCGATCGACCTGCCCTACATCTGGATCGACCGTTCCGTCTGGGCGATCGCATCGAAGCTCTCGGTGCAGAACTGGGCCAACCCACGGGGACCCGGAGGCCAGCGACTGATCGGCAACAACCAGGGGCTCTTCTGGCTGCCCCAGATCTGGCGCTCCTGAGCCCTGCTCAGCCGAGGGTGCGCTGTCGCCCTCTCGTTCCCGTCACGGCGATCACGAGCGGTCCGTCGAGAGGCCGCCCAGGAGACACGAGACCAGACAGGTCGAGCGTGGTGCCTGTCGTGCTCGAGGTTGTCGGCACCGGTGTCCCGTCGAGGCGCTGCGCCCGACCCTCGGGGGTGAGCTCCAGCATGGTCAGCGTGATCGTGGAGGCGGGATCGAAGACGTGGAGGAACACCGTGTCGTCCTTGGCGGTGTAGCGGACCTCCCCGCCTCCCTCGAGCTCCTCGGCGGGGACCACCCAGGGCCGGGTCCCGACGAGCGATTCCTCGAAGGCGGGTCGGTGGCCGGCGAGCCAGCCGAGCCGCTCGTCCTGGAGCTCGGGGATGGCAGCGTCGATGCCGCGGGGTCCGACGTTGAGCAGCAGGTTGCCGCCCTTGGACGCGATGTCGGTGAGGGTGAGGAGCAGCTCGTCGTGGGAGATGAAGTCCTCCGGCGTCGACTGGGCGTTGTAGCCGAAGCTGTGGTCCATGCCTCGCACGCACTCCCAGGGCGTCGACTCGACGTCGTCGAAGACGGTGTACTCAGGGGTCCGGACGTCGAAGTGAGGGGGCTTCGGCGGGACGAGCCCGCCGTCTTTGGCAGCGGTCGAGGCGATCCGGGCATCGATCAGCCGCCGACCGGCCCGAGTCCGGGCCAGCAGTGCGAGCGGGCTCCAGGGCATCCACCGGTCGTTGACCACGCCGTCGGGGACGGCCTCGTAGTAGCGCTCGAAGAGCGAGAACAGCGCTGCTCTGGGCTCTGGCCAGGCGATGTCGTTCCAGAGCACGTCGGGGGAGTAGCGCTCGATCAGCTCGAGCACCTGGGCACGGGCATAGGCCGGGTAGTCCCCACGCGGGATGGCGGCGATGACACCACCCATCGAGCCCATCGGTGAATCGCAGAAGGTCCAGTCCAGGCCACCGCTGTAGTAGACGCCGAACTTGAGGCCCTGCGCCCGCACCGCCTCGGCCAGCTCGCCGACGATGTCGCGCGCCGAGTGCCATCCGGGCAGGCGTGGGTTGGTGACCTCGGTCGGCCAGAGGCACCAGCCGTCGTGGTGCTTGGCGACGAGGACAACGTAGCGAGCGCCGGTGGCGGCGAAGCGCGCCGCCCAGGCCTCAGGGTCCCACGACGCGAGCCCGGCCTCGAAGTCGTGGGCGAAGGAGCGGTAGGACCGGCTCGGATAGGTGGCGCGGTGAAAGGCCGCGGCGGGGGAGTCGTCGAAGCGGAGCGAGTTTTCGTACCACTCGACGTACGGCGAGACCTTGAAGGCATCGGGGGCGTCGGAGGCCAAGAGGTCCCCATAGACCCCGACCGGCGGAGCGAAGGCGGGGATCGACGCGATGGTCCAGTGGATGAAGATGCCCAACTTGGCGTCCCGCCACCACGACGGGACCCCGGTCGCGCTGCGCTCGCTCACGGCCGGAGGCTTGCTCGCCATGACCGCAGGCTAGGGCGAGCAGCCGAGCGCCGCTTTGAGTAGCGACCTAGCCTGAGGAGGCGGGTGGCGACACCGGCGGTGACTCCTGGGGGAGCGATGGACGGGCACGAGCTGGATCGAAAGCGCTTCGAGCGCGAGGCCGTCGAGGGCAGTGGCTTCGACACCGTCGTCGAGGACATCGCCGCAGTGCGAGCAGGTGACGTGCCAGCGGCGGCGCGGGTGGCAGCGACGGCGATCCACGTCGCCGCCGTGGCGCCGGAGCGGCTCTGTGAGGACTGGGATCGCATGTGCCTCGGCTGGCGAGGACATCTCCCGCGAGCGGAGGCCATCGTGGTCGAGGACGTGGCCCCTGGGTCGGTCCCCGACAACTTCTTCCCGGCGCTCTGGGCGCTCGTCGACGACCCAGACGCCGGCACAGAGGCCGGCGACATCACCGTGCGCACCGCCGCGCTCGCCGGACTGCTCGAGCCGCCCTTCTGGGAGCGGGTGGCGTCGATGACCCATCGCTATCCAGGCGTGGACGACGCCGCGGCCCACGGGCTGCCCGATCGATTCCGCTTCGACGACATCGCCGCATGCCCGCCCGGCTCGCTCGGGGGCCGGCTCCACAGCCTCGTCGTCGACGAAGGCTTCGACTTGGAGGTCCTCGACCGAGATGATCTCGGACTCAGCGACCTGCAGCCCCCGCTCGACTACGTGAACACCCGCATGCTCCAGTGCCACGACGTCTGGCACGAGGTCGCCGGCTACGAGACGACCGGCCTCCACGAGATCGCCATCAGTGCCTTCCAGATGGCGCAGTTCGGCCACCAGTACTCATCGATGTTCCTCTCCATGGTCATGACCAAGGCGGCGTTCACCCAGCCCATCGAAGGCACGGTGCTGCTCTTGGACACGGTGCTCGCCGCCTGGCAGCACGGCCGAGAGACCCCGCCACTCCTCGGGGTTGAGTGGGAGGAGATCTGGGACAAGCCGATGGATGAGCTCAGAGAGACCGTGGGGATCGCGCCCTATGACTCGCCCTATGACCCGAGCCTGCTCGAGATCCTCCGCAACGGAGTGGCGTGACCGTCAACGTGTGGATGGATCCCCATCGTGACCTTCTTCGAGGGCTGCGACGTCGGCGAGGTCCTTGGGACGGCCAGCAGCGAGCTTGTTGGTGATCAGATCGTCCCGTGAGATGAATGGCAGTTCGTCCTCGTCGATCCTGACGCTGATTCGACGTTCCCACGCCTCGTCGAACTCGATGCCATCGATCCCTGTCAGCAGGTCGATGCGGTGCGGAGGATAACCAAGTTGGATCACGAGGTCGGGTGCCACAAGGTCGTCGACCGAGAGAGGGAGTGATCCGAACCCGAAGTCTTCGAGTGCTGCGAGCAACCGCTCAGCGTTCGCTCCGTCGATCCAGATCCAGGTGTCGAGATCACCAGTGAAACGAGGCGCTCCGTGGACCGCCACGGCATAGCCACCGACGATCAGAAACCTGACGTCATGCTCGAGTAGTAATCGCCCAAACTCTTTGAAGTCTTGATCCATCTCCATGTGACTCTCCGATCAATTGCTGCCGGAGGACCTCGACGGCGGCGACTCGCTCTGACGGGCTCTTCGAGAGCCAGAACGCCAGATCTGAACCCTGGTCGCTCAATCTCAGTATCTTGACGACGGGCTCGACCACACCCGTATTCTACCGGCGACAGGTCCGTGTGGAGGCGACCGGCCGAGCTTTGATCAAGCTGTCGGCTCTCGGACGCCGAGGCCGGCAGCGACGTAGATCGCGTCGATGATCTCCATGGTCCGGATGGCGTCCTCGGGCGTGGTCGGGAATGGGGCACCCTCCACCACGGCGTCTCGGAAGGCTTCCATCTGAAACGTGTAGGTCGTTGTCTTGGAGAAGGTCTCCTTCCGTGTGCCCCTTGGGCTCTCGACCTTGAGCGAGTGGGCCACGTGGGGGCCGAGGGGGTTGAAGAGCTTGAGCTCCCCATCGCTGCCCACGACCCGGGCCCGCAGGCTGAGCAGGCGCGCCGAGAGGAGTGCACAGCGCATGGTCCCCGTCATACCGTCGGGTCCCGTGAGCTCGGCGAACATGGCCCGGTCGATCCCTGGCCGAAGCGTCTTGGCGCTCGCCGACACGACGGTGGGCTCGATGCCCGCGAGCGTCCGCCAGAGGTGCACGGCGTAGCAACCGATGTCCATGGTCGCCCCACCGGCCAGGCTGAGGTTGTAGCGGATGTCGTTGAGCATCGGGAGCGGGATGCACATCGAGGTCTCGACGCGCTGGAGCTGGCCGATCTCGCCGGAGGCCAGGGTGTCGAGCGCCGCACCCATGAGCGGGTGGTAGCGGTAGTGGAACGCCTCGAAGACGACGAGGTCGTTGGCCGCGGCAGCTGCGGCGACGACTCGAGCCTCCTCGGCATTGGCGGTGAAGGGCTTCTCGCAGAGCACGTGCTTGCCCGCCTCGAGGGCTGCCAGGGTCCAACGGCCGTGGAGACCGTTCGGCAGCGGGTTGTAGACGGCGTCGACCTTGTCGTCGGCGAGCAGATCGTCGTAGGAGGCGTGGACGGTGGGGATCGAGTGCTTCGCCGCAACCGCCTGAGCTTTGGCCTG
>CAITOG010000069.1 GCA_903893955.1 uncultured Actinomycetes bacterium | reverse complement strand
CTGGTCAGCGAGGGATTGGTGACGATCCCACCTGCACCGGTCGCTGCCGTGAGGTCATAGGAGGTCCAGATCGTCAGGTGCCGGTTGTCGTCAGCGAGCTCGAGGAGGTCGCCGTTGGACGCCCGAGCACCCACCACCAAGGAGGCGCCCGCACGCGAGGTGGGCAGAAGCGAGGGTGAACCCGCCACCGAAGGGCCATTGGTGATCGAGGTCAGGTCGTGGCCGGTCAGGCGGTGCGAGCGACGGTGCTGCTGTTCGGCCACCTCGAGGTGACCGCCCGGCGTCCGCCATGCGACCGCCACCCGACCACCCGCGGTCACCGCCGCGTCCGGGTTCGAGCCGATGGAGCGCAAGCCACCAGCGCTCAGGTCGCTGCCCGACCAAGTACCACCAGTCGAGCGGTCGAGCTCGATCAGATGGTTCGCTGTCGAGCGAGCGAACACTCGGAGCTGGCCGGACGGATCCACCACCGCTGTGGGGACGCCCACGGTCGTCGTGGTCGCAGTCGCCTGGGTGGCGTCGGTCGTGGACCAGGTGCCGGTGCCGTCATCTGACGCCACCGTGAGGTGACCGACCGACGAGATGCCGATGAGCAGGTGCGACGAGCCGAGCGTCATCGCGATCGGCCGTCCAGCTACGGCTGCATCGAGGTGGGTCGAGGATGCGGACCATGACCCGCTCGGCGCAGCGGCGAACTGGAAGAGTCGTGGCGTCGACGCGGTGGCAGCAGTTGGGGCCCAGGCCATCGGAACAAGCGCACCAAGGCCGAGCGCGGCAGCCACAAGGCCGCTGGCTCTGGCTGTTCGGCGCTGGTGGCCCATGATCTGTCGACTCCTGTTGGCCCAGATCACCTGTTCTCCACCAGGCACCCGGACAGCTCAGATCCGCCCACCTCCAACGCTACCAGCGAGCCCCCGGCTCGGCGCGCCAGGCCTCGATTGCGGGTGGTGCCCCCCAATGAGGAGGCGACCTCGGTAGTCTTGTGAGACGCGGAGGGTGCAAGCGCTGATGGTGGAGCGCCATCGGCTGAGCCGATCGAACGAAGAGGTCGAGGTGGCACCGACTCGAAGACGACGTAGTGCCGGCGCTCTGATCGTCGCGCCGAGCCTTCTGGCTGCAGGCCTCCTCGGTATCGCCGCCGCCCCATCGCCAGCTGGCGCCTCGCTCCCGGTCTCCCCTGTCGTCCAGGCGATCACCACGTCGATCCCTGCCAGCACGTGGTCCCTTGCGGTCCGTTCCGCTGGCACCGGCATGCGCCCGCTCTCAGGTCCCCTGACGAGCGTCGTCACCCCTGCCAACCAGCTCATGGTGCTCGGCTTGAACAGGTCAGCGAAGGTCACGGCGATGATCAACGATGGCGCCAACGGCCGTGCCTGGAACAGCTACAACCTCTCTGCGACCACCTCGACGCCAAGCGTCAACCAAGGCCTCGCCGCCATCGTGTCACCGTCGAACCAGCTCGTTGTGTTCGCTGTGACCACTGGGGGTCACCTCGAAGAGCTCACCCAGTCAGGCGCTTCGTGGAGTGCGACTGACCTCTCGTCCCTGACTGGTGCCACCGGCCTCATCGGGGGGGCGACCGCTTCGGTCAACAACGGGCAGCTCGTCGTGGCTGTCCGGAACCAAGCCGGTGATCTCATCGAGGTCACTGCTGACAACCAGCACAACAACACCTGGAACGCGTATGACCTGACCCAGATCACCTCTGGTCCTGCGCTGACCAGCAACCCCGCCGCGATCGGGCAAAGCCCTTCTGACGGCCTGCTCCACCTCTTCGGTCGATCCGCCAACGGCGACCTCGTCGAGTACGTCGACAACAACGCCGGTGGGCGGGTGTGGAACTCATATGACACCACCGCTGCCAGCGGCGGCTCTGTCACGATCAAGTCAGACCCCTCCGCCACCGTCTACACCGGGCGACTCCGAGTCGTCGCCACCGCACCGGGCGGCCATGTGGTTCAGTTCACGGGAGCCTCGTCGTCAGGCGCTATCACCTGGACGACCAAGGACCTCACCCAGGCATCTGGCGGCACCGCTGTCTTGAAGGGTGCCCCGGTGGTGAGCGTCGCCGGCAGCGCACTCATCGTGGCGGGCACCACCACCGCCAAGCACCTCGTGACCATCGAGGTGCCGGCGCCCGCCGCAGGGCCGATCACCGAGGACATCTCCCAGGCCTCCCCCGGGGTCCCGACCTTCACCGGGCGGGCCACCATCGCCTATCGCAACAACAAGCTCAGCGTGCTGGCCTCTGCACTCACGCTCCCCGTCGCTGGCTCGGT
>CAITOG010000068.1 GCA_903893955.1 uncultured Actinomycetes bacterium | reverse complement strand
GCCGTGGGCTTGAAGCTCGGCTGCACCAGTCGCCGATAGCGAGTGTGCGCCGGCGGGTCGGTGTGCATCATGGTCGGTGGCGAGTCGTAGGAGTGCCCGATCTCTTCGACCAAGATGCCTGCCCCAGAGCGGAAGCGCTGGGGGTCGACCGAGATCGCCGAGACTTCACGGTGCGTGGTCACCGCCCAGAAGCCCTTCGACGCGCACCACGCCACTGGAGCCTCAGCTCGGAGCGCTCGGTAGAGGGGGAAGGGGTCGCCTTGGTAGAGGCCAGGTTCGAGGAGGCCTTCGGCCAGCTCGGAGCCTCGCGTGGCGCTCACCGAGGCACCTCTGCCACCGCATCGAAGCCGAAGAGGTCCTCGAGCGCAGCTGCAGCTCGGAGCACGGCAAGATCCGCGTGCTGTGGTCCGATGATCTGCAAGCCGATCGGGATCCCTGCCGAGCTGAGGCCGACGGCCACGGTGGCCGCTGGCGAGCTGGTCATGTTCAGCGGGTAGGTCAGCTTCACCCAGTTGGCGTCCAGGCGCCCATTGATCATCCCTCGGCCGCCGAGCTCGATGGGAGGAGCTGGGGCCGCGGTGGTCGGCGTCAAGATGAGTCGGACGGTGTGGAACTGCTCGACGAGCTTCAAGTTGAGCGTGTGCGACGCCTCGATGGCATCGAGGACGTCGATCCCGCTGGTGGTGAGGCCGGCATCGACCATGAGCCGCAGGAATGGATCGCTCTCCTCGTAGCGGTCGTGGTCACGTCCTGGACCGAGGCTTCGCGCCAGCGCAGTCGTGACGATGACCGACCAGGGGTCGACGGGATCCTCGTCGAAGGGGCCGTCGATGGGGACGACCTCGATCCCTGTCTCGATGATCTTCGACACAGCTGCCTCGCAGCAGGAGAGGACCTCGTCATCGATCTCGGCGTAGCCGAGGCCAGGGCTCCAGCCGATCACCGTGGGCAGGTGCGGCTCCACGACAGCGTCGAGGAACGACGCCTCGGGCCGGGGGAGTGAGAGGAGGTCGGTCGGGTCGGGCCCGATCACGACCTCGAGCGCGGCAGCCACGTCGTGGATCGATCGGGCCATGGGGCCCTTTGAGCTCAGGTGGAGCCACCCTGAGCCCTTCTCGCCGCCGATCGGGACCCGGCCTGTCGAGGCCTTCATCCCCGAGAGGCCGCAGCATGCCGATGGGATCCGGATCGAGCCGCCGCCATCGCTCCCGGTGGCGAGCGGCACCATGCCGGCGGCGATCGCCGCCGCAGAGCCGCCCGAGGAGCCACCTGCGGTGTGGGCCAGGTTCCACGGGTTTCGAGTCGTGCCGTGGAGGGCGTTCTCGGTCCGGGAGGTCCAGCCGTGCTCGGGCGTGTTGGTCTTGCCGATGACGATGCAGCCGGCCTGGCGGAGGCGCGCCACCAAGGACGAGTCGCTCGAAGCAGGCACGGCCTCCGCGTGCAACGACGAGCCGAAGGTGGTCGGCAGTCCGGCAGCATCCTCAAGGTCCTTGACCCCGATCGGGATCCCGGCCAGTGGACCAGGGTCGCCACCGGCAGCGATGACCTGGTCGATCGCGGCGGCCTGTCGGAGCGCCTGCTCGGCGTCGACGGCGACGAAGGCGTTGACGAGCCCGTCGAGCTCTTCGATCGCCTTCAGGCTGTGCTGGACGAGCTCGGTGGCTGAGCGCTCGCCATCGCGAACCTGTCGGGAGAGCTCGGTGACACGATCAGTACGAAAGTCCATTGCCCTTGACTAGCACCTCAGTGGCTCAGCTGCCCGGTGCGGTGACCTCGTCGAGCCATGCCAGCAGCTCGTCGCCCTGTCTCGCCAGCGTGGCATCGTCGACGCGAGTCGAGGGGAGCTTGAAGAGGCTCCGGGGGGCCCGGTCCAACCACAGCTGTCCGCCCGGTGGGTCCCCGGGCTCCAGGCTCGCGAGCCAGCACAGCGTGTCGACACCTTCGCCAGGGGAGCGGAGCAGCGGACCGAGCAGTCGATCGAAGGTGGGGAGCGAGCTCGCGACACCCGGGGTCTTGGCCCACCCAGGATGGACCAGCGAGAAGTCGATCCCCCCGGCAGGCTGGCGTGCCTGCTCGGCCAACGTCCAGACCACCTGGGCCCGCTTGGCACGGGCATAGGCCACCGAGCCCCGGTAGCCGTCCGGACCCATCTCGAGGTGTTCGAGGTCGAAGCGCTCGGTGTACATCCCGCCCGAGGTCATGGTCAGGACTTTGGCCTGCTCCGCAGCATCGAGCGTCGCTCGGAGCCGCGACGTCAGGAGATGCGGGCTGAGGAGGTGGACCGTGAGGGTGACCTCGTGTCCACGGGCGGTGGTGGTGGTGTGGTCCTGGAGCAGCGCGCCGGCGTTGTGGATCAGCACGTCGATGTGGTCGAGATCAGCAGCCAGCTTGGCGGCGAGCGCGGCGGTCGTATCGAGGTCTGCAAGATCGCAGAGCTCGGCGATGCCTGTACCGCCCGCCCGGGTGACCGCCGCCGCCGCCTCTTCGGTCCGCTCGGCGTCTCTGCCGACGCAGACCACCGTCATCGCCAGCTCGCCGAGCTGCTCCGCGGCGGCCCGGCCGAGTCCCGATGAGGCACCGGTCAGCACCACGACCCGACCTGGACGGCGGTGGAGCGGGAGCCAGGCAGCGCTCTTGCGGCGAAGTGCCGGACCGAGCCGCGTGAAGCTGCCGACCACCGATGCCTCGAGCACGGCATCGATGCCACCGGCGACGCCGCCTGGTCGTCCTCGATCGACCACCTAGTGCCTCGGAGCGAGCTCGGTGATGGCTTCGGCCAGATCGACACCGAAGGGGATCACAGCAAGTGCCGGGATCGTCACACCGGCGTCGACATAGCGCTGGATATGAGCACGGCACTGCTCGTAGGAGCCGTGGATGATCAGATCGTCGACGACCTCGTCGGGGATCACCTCGAGGGCCCGCTTGCGGTCGCCGGCGGCCCATGCCTCCCACATCGCCTCGAGTGCCGGCCCTCGACCGAGCCACCGATGGAATGCTGCATACGCGTCGACGTTGAGATAGGCGGTGACCATTCGTCGACCGATGAACCGTGCAGTCTCAGCATCCTCGGTCGGCACAACGAACAGACGAGCCGCCACCTCGGTCGAACCCGACTCGGCGAGCACCGTGGCGACATCCCCCGCGCTCAGCCAGTTCAAGATCACGCCGTCAGCCTCGGTGCCAGCCAGCCGCAGCATCCCGGGCCGGAGGGCTGCCAAGAAGATCTTCGGCGGCACCTCGACCGCTCGTGCCAACTTGAAGCCGCGGATGGTGAAGGTCTCATAGGCCTCGTCGACCTTGTCGCCAGCCAGAGCAGCCTTCATGAAGCGAAGCGTGTCTCTGGTCCGCTGGAACGGCTTGTCATACGGGATCGAGTTCCATCGCTCGACGATCACCGGGCTCGAGGCCCCGAGGCCGAAGGTGAAGCGACCAGGAGCGAGCTCTGCCATCGACGCTGCCGTCTGGGCCAGCAGCGCCGGGCCACGGGTGTAGGCGGGGGCGATGGCGACGCCGAGGTTCAAGCGGGGCTCCACCGCGGCGGCATGGGCCAGCGGCGTGAAGCCGTCGGCGCCATCGACCTCTGCAGACCAGACATCGGTGTAGCCGAGCTCGGCAAGCTGGCGGTACCAGGAACGGTGGTCAGCCAAGGAGATGCCGTCGAAGGGGATGGTGATGCCGTAGCGAGGTGGGGTCGTCGTCACGTCCGCCACTCTCGCAGAGTCGTCACCACAGTGCCAGAGCGCGACTGCTAGGGACCGAAGTCGAGGCCTTGCGAGGCAGGTGGCTCGATCCCCGCTGCTCGCATCCCCTCTTCGACCCGTTCGATGACGTGCTCGAGGACCGTCACCCGGGCGAGGTGCTTTGAGTTGGCTGCGATGACCGACCACGGTGCCGAGGGGGTGCTCGTCTGGGCGAGCATGTCGTCGATCGCCTCCTCGTACGCGGCGCGCTGCGATCGGTTTCGCCAGTCCTCGTCGGTGAGCTTCCATGACTTGAGCGGGTCGGCCCGTCGATCCTCGAAGCGACGAAGCTGCTCGTCATCGGAGATGTGGAGGAAGAGCTTGACGATGACCATGCCCTCGTCGCTGAGCGCCCGCTCGAGGTCATTGATCTCCCCGTAGGCACGCTGCCATGCGGCCGGCTCGGCGAACCCTTCGACTCGCTCGACGAGGACCCGCCCGTACCAGGTGCGGTCGAAGACGCTCATGCCACCGCGCCCAGGGAGGTGGGGGAAGAAGCGCCACAAGAAGTGGTGCCGCAACTCACGCGAGGTCGGGGTCCCGAACCCTGTGACGCTGACATGACGAGGATCGATGTGTGCGACGAGCCGCCGGATCGCGCCGCCCTTCCCTGCGGCGTCCCATCCCTCGAAGAGGACGAGGACCGGGGGGCCGAGCTCACCGTCGCCGATCAGCCCAGCGCAGACGAGCCGGAGGTGCAGCAGATGTCGTTGCAGCGCCGCCAGGCGGACCTCGGACTCTGCTTTGGTCAGCTTGGACGACAGATCGACGTCGGCGAGCGAGAGTGCCATCGGTCCATCCTCAACGCCAGCGGCCGGACGCGCAACCGCCCGCCGACCTTGGTCGACGGGCGGTTGGTGACTGCGCGGGCGGCAGTGCCGCCAACGAGGGGGTCAGACTGCGGTCTCGACCTCATCGTGGGAGCGGCCGTAGACGCCGATGTGCGCCAATGCGCCGACGACGCCACCGATGAGCGGGGCGACGATGAAGAGCCAGACCTGCTTGAGTGGCTCACCGCCGACCACGAGTGCCGGGCCGAGGCTTCGTGCGGGGTTGACCGAGGTGCCGGTGAGCGGGATGCCGATCAGGTGGATGAAGGTCAAGGTGAAGCCGATCGCCACACCAGCAGCGACTGCAGTGCCGAGCTTGTGGGTGACCGAGAGGATCACGAAGATGAACACTGCCGTCATGATCACCTCGATCAAGAAGGCGTGGCCCATGCCGAGGTGGGTCATCGAGGCGCTGCCGTACCCGTCGGTGCCAAGACCGGTCTTCGTGCGGCTGTACATCGGCGACCCGGAGAAGACGCCCCACAGGGCGAGGGCGCCGACGATGCCGCCGACGAACTGGGCGACCCAGTAGCCGACTGCCTCAATGAAGCTCAGGCGTCCGGCGACCAGCGCGCCGATGGTCACGGCTGGGTTCACGTGGCACCCTGACACAGCTCCGATGGCGTAGATCAGGCCCATCAGCACCAGGCCGAAGGCCAAGGCGGTGGCCAGGATGCCGGCAGAGTTCGGGAGGAGCCCCGAGAACGAGAAGCCCTTTCCGAAGCTGAGGGTCGCGACGCCACAGGCGAAGAAGACCAGGATCGCGGTACCGAGGGCCTCGGCTGCGAGCTTTCGACTGAGTGGCATGACTGCTCCTTCTGCTTGGTGTGCACCAGCGGTGCGCATTCGACCTTTGATGCTAATGAACACCCGCAACGAGGCGAGGGATGTCGGGCACGCTCTCGTGCCATCCGCTGTGCCACGATTGCGACGTGTCCGCAAGCCTCTTGGTCCTCGCAGCCTTCGCCGCGAGCCTCGTCGAGATGGTCGAGGCGCTCACCATCGTGCTCGCAGTCGGGGTGACGAAGGGCTGGCGCACCGCTCTGCTTGGCGTCGCCGCGGCGCTGGCGGCGTTGGCGATCATCATCGTCGGCTTCGGGCCGCTCTTGTCGAAGCTGCCGATCGGCGTGCTCCGGCTCATCATCGGCTCGCTCCTGCTGGTCTTCGGCCTCCAGTGGCTGAGGAAGGCGATCCTGCGGGCGAGCGGGTTCAAGTCGCTCCACGACGAGGACCAGATCTTCGCTGACGAGGTCGCCGCACTCGGGGGCAGCACGCCGAGCGAAGGCATCGATGGTCAGGGGTTCGCTGTCGCGTTCAAAGGCGTCCTCTTGGAGGGCCTCGAGGTCGCCTTCATCGTGGTGACCTTCGGCGCCACCCAGCACCGGGTCGGCCTGGCGGCGCTTGGCGCGCTCGCTGCAGTCCTCCTGGTCGTGATCGTCGGCGTCGTCGTCCATCGACCGTTGGCCCGGGTACCAGAGAACAGCCTCAAGATGATCGTGGGGGTCATGCTGACCTCGTTCGGGATCTTCTGGGCAGGCGAAGGCGTCGGGGCACGGTGGCCAGGCTCCGATGCAGCGCTCCTTGGCATCATCGCCGCCGTCGCTGTCTCGACGGCGCTGACCATCGCGTGGCTGAGGACCAAGCAACGGGTGACCGCATGACGCTGCTCCGCAGGTTCCTGGCTGGCGTGGTCGAGTTCGTGGTCGGGGACGATTGGATCCTGGCGGCGGGTGTGGTGGTCACCCTGGTCTGCGCGTGGGCGGTCGGTCGAGTCGTGGCCTCGTGGTGGGTCCTGCTCGCAGGCGTCGCTGTCACGATGGGCCTCGCCCTGAGGAGGGCGACGGGTGGGCAGCGACCTTAGGCAGGACCGCCCCAAGGTGGTGGTCGCTGGCTTCTGGGCGGCTGGCGCATCGATCGCCGACGGTTTCGTCCAACGCAACGCTCGGATCATCGAAGCACTTCGTTCTCGCTACGACGTGCTGGCGATCGCGCTGGCGAGCCCGGGGTCAGAGGAGGCCCCGGACTACGACCTCCGGATCGACGAGCGCCGCGACAGCGAGGTAGGTGGTCGCCGAGACCGTGTGCGGCGAGCCCTCAAGGTGACGCTCGGCCGTCTCGGCCTCAATCGCCAGGAGCGCCAGCTGCGCCACGAGGTGCGCTCGGCGCGTCCTGACGTCATCATCGCGTTGCTTCGTCGCCGGCCAGAGCTGGTCGACGCGGTGGCTGACCTGGCACCGACGGCCTACTTCTCCGAGGAGCATGTGGCGCACTGGAACTCGCCTGCTCGCTCTGGCGTGCCTCCGGTCATCTCGACGCTGCTGCGACGGGGGCGGCGACGCGCGGCCCGACAGGCTTCGGTGGCAGTGGTGCTCAGCCAGGCAGAGGTGCCCGTCACGAAGCGGGTGCTCGGTCTCGAGACCATCGTCGTTCCCCACGCGTTCGACCTCGGCTACTGGGCCCAACCAGCGACGCCGGCGATCGACGCTGGGCCCCTCGACGTGATCATGGTCGCCAACTGCATGCTCGAGCGCAGTGCCGTCGGCGTCAGCGAGATCATCGACGAGCTGACGCTGCTGGGGTGGCCTGCGGGCATGCGGCTTCGGATCATCTCGCAGCCGGGCTATCTGCCTGTGCTCACCGAGCGGAGGTCAGACCACGTCGACCTGATGGGCGCGGTCGCAGATCTTCGCCCGCTCTACGCCTCGGCTGTGTGCACCCTGGTGCCCGACTTTCAGGCGAAGGGTGTCAAGAACGGGATCGTCCAGGGGTGGGCGACCCGCACCCCCGTGGTCGCAGCGATGCCGTCGGCCGCAACCGTCGGGGGAGTCGACGGCGAGGATCTGCTCATCGGCGGCTCGCCCCGAGAGCTGGCTCGGCTGCTGGCGAGCATCGCTGAACGGGATGATCTCGCTGCGCTCGCAGCTGTGGGCTTCGCCCACCTGCACGAGCGCGTCTCGAACGAGGAGCACGATCGTGCGCTCTTCGAGCT
>CAITOG010000067.1 GCA_903893955.1 uncultured Actinomycetes bacterium | reverse complement strand
TGGACACTCGTGGCGTCGCTCTGGGTCATCACGCAGCGTGCGACATCGGCTCGACCCAGATGAGTCGAGCGGCCTCCATCGAGAGGCTGAGCGGCTCACCTGCGATGGTGACGGCGATCTCATTCTCATTGCGCTGAGGCGAATCCATGATGAGCTCGCTCCCCTCCTCAATGGCGTGGTCGGCGAGCTTCTCGAGCAGCGAACGCGCTTCGTGCTCAGCGACCTCAGAGATCCGACACACCTTGGCTGGCATCCCGGGGGGCAGGTCGGCCAGGGCGATGAGATCACCGTAGGGAGCGATGCGTCCCGGGATGGCGTTGCCGTGGGGGCACGTCACCGGGGAACCCATGGACGCATCGATCCGGTCGATCACCTCGTCGGAGATCGCAGAGGAGAGCCGATCTGCCTCGACGTCGGCAGCGGCCCAGTCGAACCCGAGCATGTCGGTCAACCAGCGCTCGAGCACGCGATGTCGACGGATCAGCGATGCCGCAGCAGTGGATCCCTGCGCAGTCAGCTCAACGCTCCGATCCTCTGAGATCTCGATCCACCCGTCTCTTTCGAGGCGCTGGAGCGCTTGGCTGACTGTTGGCGGGCTGACCGAGAGCCAGTAGGCCAGTCGGCCAGGGCGGACTGTCTCGCCCTCGGCCGCGATGCAGTAGATGGTCTCGAGGTACCGGTCGACAGTTGCCGTTTGTGTGTTCGACACCTACCCGACACTCCCCTCGCTCGTCGTGACACTGTCGCTGACAGCCGGAACCACCTCGGTGATCGGAGTCTCGGTCGAGCCATGACCGCCACGCTTGCGTCGGCTCAGACGTACGAACGCCGTAGAGGCGATGGCGATGTACGACACCCAGACCAGCAGCTGCAGCACCGTTGGCTGCTCGGCATAACCGAAGAAAGCGTGCATCACGTCGCCGAGGTTCGAGTCCTCTGAGAGCACAGAGCTCGTGTTCCAGAGCACGTGCGTACCGAATGGGAGCCACCCGAGCTCTTGCATGTTCTGGACTGCGTCTGCGAGCAAGCCGGCCGCGAAGATCATGAGCAAGATGCCGAGCACGAGGAAGAAGCGTCCGAGATTGATCCGAGCGCCCAGCTTGTAGATGGCGAAGGCGATGCCAAGAGCGACCGCCAGTCCGAGCAGGGCGCCGATGAGGAGCAGGTTGCTGTGGACTGGGGCGGCAGCCTGCTTCTGTGAAGCGAAGATGATGGCGAGGGTGAAGACCATGGTCTCCAGGCCCTCGCGGCTGACCGCCTGGAACGACAGGACGCCGAGGCCGGCTCGAGCCTTGCCCGACAGCGCCTCGTTGCTTCGGCGCTCGAGGTCAGCCTTCATGGTGCGCGAGTGCCGCTGCATCCAGAAGGTCATGTAGGTCAGCGCGGCTGCGGCGATGAGGTAGGTCGCGGTCTCGAAGTAGGTCTGGACGTTCGATCCCGAGTACTGGTCGATGAGGAGGAATGCCGCCACTCCTCCAACGGTGACCACCGCCATCGCCGCCGCCACGCCAAGGAGGACGTCCTTGAAGTGCCGACGTTGGCCGATCCGATCCAGATACGAGAGCAAGATCGCCACGATCATCGAGGCCTCGATGCCCTCTCTCAAGAAGATCACGAAGGTGGGGATCAAG
>CAITOG010000066.1 GCA_903893955.1 uncultured Actinomycetes bacterium | reverse complement strand
CGGCTGGCGTGCCGTCCTCTGGCGAGCCATCGAGAGCACCACCGAGGTCGTTGACCACGACCTTGGCGCCCTCGGACGCGAAGAGCAGCGCATGCTCGCGGCCAATGCCCCGCCCAGCGCCGGTGATGATGCAGACCCGTCCGTCCAGAGCGCCCATGGCATACTCCCTCTCGCTCGATTGCAGTTCTGCCAATCCTACCCGGGGCACCCGAGGGAGCCATCCGCCCCGGCGACGGCTCAGGTGGTCATGCCGCGGAGGCGAAACCACCATTGGGGATCACGGGCGTGGGCATGGAAGTGATCAGGGATCTGGCGCATCTGGCGGTCGTAGCTCCACCCACCTGTCCCGAATCGAGCATCCGCCGCTTCGCCGAGCCGTTCAAGCATGAAGTCGACCGTCGCCTCGTCAGGATCAGTGCCATGGACCCGCCACACCACCATGGGCGTGTCGCAGACCTCGCAGTCTGCGACCCAGCAGGTGTCGTCCTCGAAGTACCAGGTGGTCAGCTTCGCGGCCTCGCACAGCTCGCAGGGACGCTGCTGCTCGGTCACTTGACCCACAGGTTCACGACGCTGCCGACCTTGACGCTGCTGCCCACCGTCGGGTTTGAGCGGAACACGGTGCCACTGGGTGGCCCATAGACCGCCCCGACCTGGAGGCCGAGCTTGGCGAGCTTCGATGTCGCCTGCGCCACCGTCTTGCCCTCCAGCGACGGCACCGAGACCAGCGCCGGACCTGTCGAGACATAGACCGTCACCGTGGTCCCCTTCTGGATCTTCGTCCCGACGGGGGGTGCGGTCCGGGTGACCTGGCCGGCGGGGATCGTCGACGACGACTCCTTCGCCTCAGCAACCTTGAAGCCAGCCGCCACCAAGGTGGCTTCTGCCTGAGCAAACGTGCCGCTCACCGCGGGGATGGCGATCGGGGCCGGTCCCTTGGAGATGACGATGTCGACGGTCGAGCCATAGGTGACCTGGGGCGGGTTCACCTGCGTTCCTTGGAGGTAGCGGATGACCTGCCCCTGCGCCACCGTCGGGCTGTAGTGGGCAAGGGTTCCAGGACAGAGTCCGACGAGGTGCGCTGCGGTCAGTGCTGCCTTTGCCTGCTGGCAGGTCATACCTGCAAGCGATGGCACGTTCACGGGAGGAAGCCCACGAGACGCGACCAGGCGAACGGTCGCGCCCTGCTTGACCGTCGTGCCGGGAGCTGGCTGCTGCACGATGATGCGACCCTCGGGAACGGTCACCGAGTAGACGCTTGGCTGGAAGGCGGCATTGAGATGCTCGGCTGCCAGCGCCTTCTGGGCGTGCTTGGTCGTGGTGCCGACCAGCTTGGGCACCGACACGTTCGGGACGAAGAGCTTTGTCGCGACCGCGAACGCTGTGAACCCGCCGCCCAGGACGACGAGCGCCAGCACGATCCAGGGCCACCGTCGTCGTCGACGTCGCCCGCCGCCGTCAGCAGGCAGGTGGCTGATCACGGTGGCATCGTCGTCGGCCTGGTGGTCGAAAGGCGCAGCCACACCAGAGGGAACCGGTCCAGTGCCACCGACGACGGGGACTGACTGGGTGAGCTCGTCGACGGTGGGCGGCCGAAAACGATCCGTAGGCGACGCCTCGGTCGACGATCGCACGATCTGGCCATCGACGACGACCGGCAGCGGTGACGGCGCCGGCAGCACTGCCGCCAACGACGCCAAGCGCTGCTCAAGGCCGAGTGCATCGAGCCGAGCAGCGTGGTCTGGGAATGCAGCCTGGACGAGGACCGGATCGAGGGGTCCAAGCTCGTCGGCCTGGGGAAGCGTCTGGCCGACACGTCCCATCAGCGTCGAGACTGGCGTGTCGGCGGTGAAGGGCACGCGTCCGGTGACTGACTCATAGAGGACGAGGCTGAGCGAGTACACATCAGCCTTGCCGTCGACGTCGCGGCCCTCGGCCTGCTCTGGTGACGCGTAGCGGACCGTGCCGATCATCGCTCCGACAGGCTCGGTCCAGCTCGCCTCGGCAAGCGCCCGTGCCACGCCGAAGTCGGTGATCCGCAGGCGACCCTCATCGTCGAAGAGAAGGTTGGCTGGCTTCACGTCTCGGTGGACGAGGCCACGAGCATGCGCGTAGGCGAGGCCGGCCGAGGCCTGGCCGCCGACGAGCACCGCCTGCTCGACCGTCAGGGTCACCCCGGCATCCAAGATGTCTTTGAGCGACCCGCCAGCGAGGAGCTCAGTGACCAGATACGGCACGCCGTCTTCCTCGCCCCAGTCGTAGACCTGCAGGATGTTGGGGTGGTTGAGCGCTGCGACCGAACGCGCTTCGGCTCGGAATCGCTTCAAGAACGCCTCATCCTGCGCAAGTGCAGGCTGGAGGAGCTTGACGGCGACAGCTCGCTCAAGGGTGGTGTCCACAGCCCGATAGACGATCGCTGACGCACCGGTCCCAAGGACGGCTTCGATCCGGTAGCGACCCCCGAGGACCGCCCCGATCTGGTCAGGAGGTACAGACATGTGTACTCCCCAACCTACTGAGCAGGACCACCCGGCCGGTGGACGCTCTAGGAGACGGGCAGCTCGCCGGTCGCCAGGAGTGACGCGAAGTCCTCGGCACCGATGATGGGTACGCCAAGGGATTCAGCCTTGGTGATCTTCGATGCGCCTGGAGCCTCGCCGGCGACGACGACGAAGGTCTTCTTCGAGACCGAACCGGTCGCCTTGCCTCCGGCCTGGACCACCGCCTCTTGTGCACCATCACGGGTCATGCCCGGGATCGCACCAGTCACCACGACGATCTTGCCCGCAAGTGGACCATCCCCTGCTGGGGGTCGAGCGCCACCTGGCTCGATGAGCGAGAGGCCGAGTGCCGCAAGGCGATCAAGGGCGAGCTGGTTCTGCGGGTTGGCGAGGAAGGCGATGACCGACTCAGCGATGATCGGCCCGATCTGGTCGATCTGCGCAAGGGACTCGACATCGAGAGAACGAAGCGTGTCCATGCTGCCGGCGGTCGCAGCGACCTGGCGAGCGCCGACCGGGCCGAGGTGACGGATGCCCAAGCCCACGAGCAGTCGGCTGAGGGGTTGCGACTTTGCTGCCTCGATCGCTCCGAGGAGCTTCGCCGCAGAGACGTCCCCCATCCCCTCGAGTCCAGCCAGGGCCACCGGGTCGATCTCGAAGATGTCCGCGACGTCAGCCACGAGCCCTGCGCCGGTGAGTCGCTCAACCACCTTCTCGCCCAGTCCTTCGATGTCCATGGCAGATCGCGACGCGAAGTGGATCAGGCGCT
>CAITOG010000065.1 GCA_903893955.1 uncultured Actinomycetes bacterium | reverse complement strand
GTCATCACGGACCTCGAAGACCTCAGGGGCGATCCCCATGCACACGGCGTTGCTGGCACATGCGTCGAAATCTACGACAACCTTCATCTCAAGCCTCCTTGATCTCAGGCTGCTCAGCCTGAGCGTCTCTGTGCCCCCATGCTACCGGTCCAGCTCACGTCTACCCAGACGGCGCCCCGATCAGCCGTCTGCTCAGTGCCCGGGTTCGAGAAGTCCGAACATTGCCCCCGTGGGGTCGGTGACGGTGGCATGGCGACCAACCGGCAGCTCCACGATGGGTCCGCCGAGGAAGCCACCTCCAGCAACCGCTCTGACGACGGTGTCCTCGAGGTCCGAGACCATAAAGGTGAGGGTCCACGAATCGGCCACGGCATCGGCCGGCTCGTGCGCAACCATCCCGATGATCGGATGCCCACCCTTGGTGAACTGGCGAGCGTCATTCGACTGCGCAGACTCCTCCGTCGCCACGAGGCCAAAGACCTCCTGGTAGAAGGCGGTCGACCAATCGAGCGACGAGGTCGTCAGCTCTGCCCAGAGGTACGCACCGGGCTCACCGACTCGTCCTGCACCCTCGAAGGTGGTCGGCTCCCACACGCCGACCGAAGCGCCTGTGACGTCGAGCACGACCGCCAGGTGACCGAGATCAAGGACGTCCATCGGACCGATGAGAGTCGAGCCGCCAGCACCGGCAACCGCTGTCAATGTGCTCGTGAGGTCGGAGGACCGCAGGTACGAGGTCCACGCCGAAGAGATCCCCTCTGCCGCCTGTCCCATGATGCCGGCGACAGGACGATCGCCGAGGGTGCACATCTTGTAGCCACCCGACTCAGGCCCACCGCTCTCGATGGTCCAGCCGAGGACGTTCGCATAGAACGACGAGGCAGCCTCAGGATCGCTCGAGTACAGGTCGAACCAGCAGGGCGTCCCGTCGGTGAACCGCTCGATCTCCATCGCTTCCTCCTCAAGGCGTCACCGGAACGACTGCTCCGATTGACCAGATTCAGCGACGCTCTGAGCCGACCACCCACATCGAGAAGAACTGGCTGCCGCCACCATAGGCATGGCCGAGAGCACGATGCGCGCCCTCGACCTGGTGCTCGCCGGCCATGTTGCGCACCTGGAGTGCCGCCTCGAGGAAGCGGAGCATCCCCGACGCACCGATCGGATTCGATGAGAGCACGCCGCCGGAGCAGTTCCATGGGATGTCGCCGCCGTCGAGCGCTGTGGCGCCCGAGTCAGTGAGCTTCCAGCCGTCGCCCTCGTCGCAGAAGCCGAGGTTCTCGAGCCACATCGGCTCGTACCAACTGAAGGGAACGTAGACCTCGGCGCAGTCGAGCTCCTTGCGCGGGTTGGTGATGCCCGCCTGATTGAAGACGTCCTTGGCGCAGTCCCGTCCCGCCTGTGGGTTCACCTGGTTGCGACCAGCGAACATGGTTGGCTCTGATCGCATGGCGGTGCCATGGACCCACGCAGGCGGGCGACCGGTGGCCCGTGCTGTGGCATCAGCCACATCCTCGCTCGCCAGCACCATCGCTGCCGCACCGTCCGATGACGGGCATGACTCAAGATAGTGCAGCGGGTCCCACAGCATGATCGACTCCTCGACCATCTTGAGCGAGATGTCCGGGAGGTGCAGGTGGGCATAGGGGTTCTTGAGCGCGTGGAGGCGGTCCTTGACCGCCACCTTCATCCCGACGTCGTCGGGCGCGCCTGACCGGCGCATGTAGGCCCTGATGATCGGAGCGAAGTAGCCACCGGCGCCCGCGAGCAGTGGTGCAGAGAAGGGCCGCGGGACCGACAGCGCCCACATGGCGTCTGAGTCCGACTGCTTCTCGAAGGCGACGGTCAGCACCTTCTTGTGGATGCCCGACTGGACGAGGTGCGCGGCCACGATGGCGGTCGAGCCACCGACCGAGCCGGCGGTGTGCACCCTGAACATCGGCTTGCCTGCCGCACCGAGCGCGCTGGCCAGGTAGAGCTCGGGCATCATGATGCCCTCGAACATGTCGGGGGCCTTGCCGACCACGACCGCGTCGATGTCCCCCCAGTCCATGTCGGCATCGTCGAGCGCGGCTCTGGCCGCCTCGCGGACGAGGCCGGCGATCGAGACATCCTCTCGCTTGGCCTTGTGGTGGGTCTGGCCGATTCCGATGACTGCGCAACGATTCGTCATGACTCCCCCTCGAGGACGCACACCAAGTTCTGCTGGAGCAGAGGTCCCTGCGACGCGTGCGCCACGGCCCTCGTCGAGCTCCCATCCCAGAT
>CAITOG010000064.1 GCA_903893955.1 uncultured Actinomycetes bacterium | reverse complement strand
CACCTTGGCGCCCTCGGGCGAGCCGAGGGGATCGGCTCGCTGTGCGTCGCGCTCATGGAGGAACGATGACCCCACCACCGAAGCGAAGCCGTCCCCAGGGAGGCAGCCGAGGTGGCGACCCTCGACGGTACGGTGCTCGCAACACTGAGCGCCGACAAGGGCCCCGACCGCCCGAGCTTGGCGGCGATCAGGTCGAGGGCCGCCGGGCAGTCTTGGCGCTGCTCACCTCGGGGACGAGGCCGGTCCAGCGGGTGGCGATGGCGGCTGAGCTCGAGTCATCACCGCAGCTCGACGAAATCGAGGCGATCTGCCGAAAGAAGCGAGTCCCGCTCGACGTCATCCCGCGGGCTCGTCTCGAGCGGCTCGCCACCACGGAGTCTCATCAGGGCGTCGTCGCCAAGGCGCGTGAGCTGCGCCCGGTGCTCCTCGATGACCTGCTGGCTGCACCCGGCACGCCGTTCTTGCTTCTCTGCGACGGGCTGACCGACCCGCACAACCTCGGCTCGTTGCTCAGGAGCGCTGACGGCGCCGGCGTTACCGGCGTCGTGCTGCCACGGCATCGCTCGGTACGCATCACACCGACGGTGGCCAAGGTGGCAGCCGGGGCGATCGAACATCTCACCTTCGCCACCGTGCCGGGAATCCCGACCGCCCTCGACCAGCTGGCCAAGGCCGGCGTCGAGGTGATCGGCCTCGCCGGCGAGGCCTCGAAGGACCTCTACGACATCGACGTCTCCTCGCGGCCGGTGGCGATCGTCGTCGGCAGCGAGGAGCGAGGACTGGCGGCCTTGAGCCGAAAGCGCTGCACCGAGCTCGCTTCGATCCCGCAGCTTGGCAAGGTTGAGTCGCTCAATGCCTCCGTCGCCGGTGCCGTGGCGCTCTTCGAGGTGGCTCGCCAGCGACGTCGCTAGCTTGGGGCTCGATCTCTCAGCTTGAGGACCATCCCGCGGCGAGCTCGCTCGTGCAGAAGCGACACCTTGTCGCGGCAGCAGGGATCTCGCTCAGGCAGGAGGGACACTCGGCGGTCGGCGCCGGCTCAGGCGGACTCATACCGAGGCGCCGCACGAGCGCCTGGAGTGGCTTGACGACGAAGAAGAACACCACCGTGGCGGTGATCAAGAAGGTGACCAGCGCGTTGATGAAGAGGCCGTACTGGAACTTCGAGCTGTTGATGCTGAAGGCCAGCTTCTGAAAGTCCTTGCCGAGGAACGCGCCGATGATCGGCGTGATGAAGGCGGCGACGAAGGAGGTGACGACAGCCGTGAACGCAGCGCCCACAGCAACTGCGACCGCCAGGTCGACCACGTTGCCTCGCAGGATGAAAGCGCGGAACTCGTGGAGCGTGGACTGCTTCTCGCTCGGTGCTGGCATGCCCCCATCTGAGTCGGTGGCGCCAGCCGCGCGCAAGCCACGGTGCCTGAGGTGATGGACAAGACTGGACGGGTGAGCACGGCCACCCGACCTCGCCACGCGGCGCACAGAGCGTCACCACGCGAGGCGTGGTGGTGGCTGCCGTTCCTGGCGCTGCTCGGTGTCGCCACCTTGGTGGCGGGGAGTCTGGCGGCACTCGGCCTCGAGCACCATCACGGTGTGACCACCGTCGGGGACGAGGTGCACTACCTGATCGGGGCGATCGCCCTCGGTCGGTTCGGGACCCTCCAGGTGTCGAGCGCGACCCACTGGGCGGTCGCCCACCAGCTCTTTCCCCATATGACGTCGAATGAGCTGCTGCGCCACGTCCTGCCCACCGGCTACCAGGTCCACGCGCCGGGGATCCCGCTCCTGCTCGCCCTTCCAGTCCTTGGCGGGGTCACCGTCGCCAGGGTCTCGTGGATCGTCGTCCTAGCGATCGGGATCGTCGTGGTCTCGATCATCGCCGCACGATCACTCGGGAGGCGCACCGCCTGGCCGATGGCGCTCGTCGCGCTCATCGCAACGCCAGCCACCTTCCTGGCCATGACCCAGATCTACCCAGACCTGCCTGCTGGCGCGATCATCGCCGCGCTGTGGTTGGTCATCTGGCGACTCGAGACGGGCTGGCAGCCACCGGGTTGGGCGCTGGTGAGCGCCGGTGTCAGCGTCGGGGCCCTCGTGCTGCTGCATTCGAAGAACCTGGTGCCAGCAGCTCTGCTCACCGCAGCGTTGGTGGTCGTGGCTGTCAAGCGTGGCGTGGCGCGACGCACACTGCCGCTCTTCGCCGCAGGCATCCTTCCGCTGGCCATCGTCTGGCTCGTGACCAGCCTGGTCGCCTTCCACCCTGGCGTGCTGCCGAGGTCGGGATTGGGCGGCCTCGACGTCCGATCGCTCACGGGCATCCTTGGCCTCCTGGTCGACGCCCAGCAGGGACTGCTCGTGCAGCAGCCGTGGGTGGTGCTGGGGGTCGCCGGCATCATTGTGATGGCTCGACGAGCCCCATGGAGCACCGCGGCGCTTGTCGGATCGCTCGTCATCGTGCTCGGCGCCAACGGCTCGCTCATGAACACCTACGGCGGCACCAGCATGGTCGGCCGCTTCGGCTGGGAGCTGCTCGTCCCGCTGGCTGCGGGGGGCGCACTCTTCCTCGTCAAGCTCCGAGAGCATCGGCGGGGAGCGGCGATCGTCGTGCTCGGTGCTGCCCTCGCCCTTGCCCTGATCCAGGGCATCGTCTTGGTGACCCTCTCCCACCACGCGTTCTTCAACCACGTGGTCCTGCCGGGCCATTGGCAGCAAGGTCGGGCCTATGGCTGGTGGCCCGGTGCGAGCTTCCTGCCGGTGCTCGATGCCATGCACCTACGTGGCGCGTGGCAGCACGCCGCGACCTGGTGGTCGGTCGGCCTCGTACTCTCTGTGGCGGTCGCAGCGATCGCAGGGCTGCTCTGGTTACTTGAGCCACGGCGGTGGCCTCGCCTCACCTCGCTCGCAGCGGTTGGGGTGGCGGTGGTGTGCATCGTTGGCCGTGCGCTGAGCTGACCTCGAGCCGGTGGTGGGGATCGAACCCACGACCTGACGATTACAAATCGCCTGCGCTACCACTGCGCCACACCGGCTGGTGAACGGACCCAAGGATAGGGCGGCGCGGAGGTGGGGCACTGAGGCAGCCTTGCGATCTCGTCGGGAGGTCGTCAGGATGTGAGGGTGAGCGACGACAACCTGGCAGCGGACGAGCCAGCAGCGAAGGGACCTTCGTCGCAGTCCAGCCTGGATACCACCAGGGCGGTGTTGCTGTGCGTCGCCTTCGTCGTGGTCCTGCTCATCGCGATCGTGCCGCTGACCAAGCGAGACGGAGCGGTCCCTGGGGGCCAGAGCGCCGACGCACCGGTGACGACCGTCCCCTCGGGGTCGACGCCCGCCACCACGACGCCGGCTGAGAAGAAGAAGCATCAGGCAGCTGCAGAGGCAGCAGTCAACAAGTCTGAGGTCCAGGTCCAGGTGGCCAATGGCACCTCGACCGCTGGGATCGCGACCACCGTGACTACCAAGCTGATGAACCTCGGGTGGGGCACGCTGCCGCCGGTCAACGCGTCATCGACGGTTCCGAGTTCTGCGATCTACTACGCCGCTGGCAAAAAGGCTGCCGGCCTTCTGCTGGCCAAGGAGTTGAGCCTCCCCGCCTCGTCGGTGCAGCCGCTGACGACGTCGGTGCCGGTGCCGGGATCGAGCGGGGACGACCTAGTGCTCCTCGTCGGGCCAGACCTCGCCAGCTGAGCAAGCGCGAACCGCCTACGAGGTAGCCCGCTCGAGCGCTGCAGCAATGACCTCGGTGGCCATGTCGCTGAGCTCTTTGAGCGGTCGATTGCGATGCGCCCGGCTCCCCAAGTCGACCTCGGCGATCGCGCTGAGTCCCCAGTTGCGCCAGACGTCGATGAGCAGTCCGATCTCGACGCGGTAGCCCTCGTCGAGCCCCACCGCATCGACGACCTCTCGACGAAGCGCTGTCTCGCCGGCGAGTGGCTGCCGGATGGCCGCAAGCTCGGGGAACAGCAGCCGAAGGATCGGTCGAGCCGCGAGCTCAGTCACCCGCCCGCCCCCTGTTGGAGCATCGGCGATCGGTCGCTCGTAGAAGCCCTTCACGAGCATCGTGTCGTCGGCGAGGAGCAGTGGGGCTAACAGGTCGGGGATGTAGGTGGGCGTCATGTTGAGCACGTCCGCGTCCAAGAAGACGATCAGGTCGCCGCACGACTCCGCGACACCAGCCGCCATCGCGCCGCCCTTGCCGCCACCGACCTCGAGTGACAGCACTCGGCCACCAGCTGCCGCAGCGACCTTGGCGGTGTCGTCGGTCGAGCCGTCGTCGACGACGAGGATCTCGTCTACCAGGCCACCGCCGCAGTCGACCGAGTGTGGGTGGACCCTTGAGATCACCGCGCCGATGGTCGGCTCCTCGTTCTTCGCCGGGATCACGACCGAGACCCGGTGCCCTCGTTTTGCGCTGAGCAGCTCACCAATCGGCGGCGTTGACAGAGACATGGTCACGACCTTGTTCTAGCGGGTTGTGGCGACCATCTGGGTCGCATTGACGACTCGGCACAGGTTTGGAAGACTTGTCACCATCATCCAGAGCAACTGAGGGACGGGCCCTTTGACGTTGCGGCAACCAGCACGAGCAGCGATGCGCTGCTCAGACCAGGTGCCAACGCCCGAACGATGAGAGAAGGAGTGCGTTCATGCCGACGGTCCTTGGACTTCGATGCCGAGAGTGCAATCGTCAGTTCCCTGACGAGGCGCTGCACGTCTGTGATTTCTGCTTCGGCCCGCTCGAGGTGGCCTATGACTACGACGCCATCGCCCAGGTGGTCTCGAGAGAGTCGATCGAGGCGGGGCCCCGCTCGATGTGGCGCTACCACGACCTCCTGCCGATCAGCGAGGCTTCCCCAGTCGACTTGGGTGCCGGTTTCACCCCACTCGTTCGAGCAGAGCGCCTCGGTGCAGAGCTCGGGCTCAGCGACCTGTGGATCAAGGACGACACCGCGAACCCCACCGGCTCGTTCAAGGACCGTGTCGTCTCGGTGGCGCTGACCAAGGCGCGACAGCTCGGCTTCAAGGTCGCCGCGTGCGCCTCGACCGGCAACCTCGCCAACTCTGTCGCCGCGCACGCCGCTCGAGCTGGCATGGCTTCGGTGGTGTTGATCCCATCGAACCTCGAGCGGGCCAAGGTCATGATGACCGCGGTCTACGGCGGCACCCTCGTCGCTGTGGATGGAACCTACGACGATGTGAACCGACTGTGCGCGGAGCTGACCAGCGAGCGGCCGGGCTGGGCGTTCGTGAACGTCAATGTCCGTAGCTACTACGCCGAGGGCTCCAAGACCCTCGCCTTCGAGATCGCAGAGCAGCTCGGCTGGCAGGCGCCGGATCACGTGGTGGTCCCGATCGCCAGCGGTTCGCAGCTCACCAAGGTGGACAAGGGGTTCCGTGAGCTCGGCCTCGTCGGACTGCTCGACTCGGTGCCTGAGGTGAGGATCTCTGGCGCCCAGGCCGCTGGCTGCTCGCCTGTGGCGACTGCGTTCGCTTCTGGTTCCGATGCCATCGCGCCGGTCAAGCCCGACACCATTGCCAAGTCGCTGGCGATCGGCAATCCAGCCGACGGCTGGTACGCCCTCGACGTGATACGTCGATCCGGCGGTGCCTGCGGATCGGTGACCGACGGCGAGGTGATCGAGGGCATCAAGCTGCTTGCACGGACCGAGGGCATCTTCGCCGAGACGGCTGGCGGCGTGACCATCGCCACCCTGGCCAAGCTCGCACACGAGGGCGTGATCCGGCCCGACGAGCGGACGGTCGCCATCGTTTCTGGACACGGGCTCAAGACCGTCGAGGCCCTCAGCGGTCATGTCGGCCCGGATCACACCATCGCGCCGACCCTCGATGCATTCGACACCGCTGTCGGCTTCGAGGGCCTCCTCGGCGCCTGAGCCAGCACCACACCACGAGTACCAGCAACCATCAAGGAGCCACCATGGCAATCACCGTCCGCATCCCGACCCAGCTGCGCCAGCTCACCGGCGGCGTCGGAGAGATCTCTGTCGAGGCCACCACCGTCGGCGAGGCGCTCCGCGGCCTCGAAGCCGACCACCCGGGCTTCAACGAGCGCCTCTTCGACGACAACGCCGCGCTCAGGCGCTTCGTCAACGTGTTCCTCGCCGATGAAGACGTCCGCTTCCTCGAGGGCCTCGAGACCCCCGTCACCGATGGCCAGGTGCTGTCGATCGTCCCTGCGGTGGCCGGCGGCTGATCTGGCAGTCAGGGTGAGCGTCTGCTAGCACTCCTCGTTCGAGAGTGCTAACATGAGAGTCGAAGATACGACTCTTGACCCCCTATGGAGGCAGACGATGGCGAAGCTGATCTCGTTCGACGAGGAAGCACGCAGGTCCCTCGAGACCGGCATGAACAAGCTGGCTGACGCTGTGCGCGTCACCCTGGGCCCGAAGGGCCGCAATGTGGTGCTCGACAAGAAGTGGGGCGCGCCGACGATCACCAATGACGGTGTCTCGATCGCACGTGAGATCGACCTCGAGGACCCCTACGAGAAGATCGGTGCCGACCTCGTCAAGGAGGTCGCCAAGAAGACCGATGACGTGGCGGGTGACGGCACCACCACCGCCACTGTCCTGGCGTGGGCCATGGTCCGTGAGGGCCTGCGCAACGTCGCAGCCGGCGCCAACCCGATGTCGCTCAAGAAGGGCATTGAGGCAGCGGTCGAGAAGGCCGTCGAAGGTCTCGCCGCGCTGGCCAAGCCCGCACAGTCAAAGGAGCAGATCGCCCAGGTGGCATCGATCTCCGCAGCTGACACCGAGATCGGCGGGATGATCTCCGAGGCCATCGACAAGGTGGGCAAGGACGGCGTGATCACCGTCGAGGAGTCACAGACCTTCGGCATGGACATGGACCTGGT
>CAITOG010000063.1 GCA_903893955.1 uncultured Actinomycetes bacterium | reverse complement strand
ATCGAGGTCTTCTACAATCGTCAGCGGCGCCACTCGATGCTCGGCTACGTCTCACCGGTCGAGTTCGAGTTGTCCCTGAGTGAGAAGCAAACCGCCTAATCCCAACACCGGAATAGGTAAGGAACTCGGGGGCAGGTCAGAGCCTCCAGGAAACCCGGTGTGATTCAGCGGGCAATCTGACTTCGTCGTCGGCGCCATGCACTCGAACGATGGTCACGCCATCGTGGCCCTTCGCTCGTGGCATGACAAGACCGGGTCATCCACGGTCGTCCCCTCGCTCACCGCTCCAGCGACGAGCTTCCAGCATTCGATCATCGTCTCAGAGCACGGTACCGCGGAGATCTTTGGTGCCAGCGATCTTGAGCAGGCCACGTCGATCATCGAGCATGTGGCCGATCCGAGGGTTCGAGATTCGCTGCGCAGCGCACTCCCCCTTTTCTATCTTTAGAGGGCGCTGACCCCGAGCAGCGCAGGCAGAAAGTCGGTGTCCCGCAATGGGCCCGTCGTCGCCACTCTCAGCTCACCGCAGCGGCCGACGACTGGCAGTGCGCGCGAGGTGTCTCTGGAGCGTTCGGCTTCCCGGGCGTCGCCGGAAACCAGCCACCAGTGAGCGATCACTACCATGCATGCTCTGTTCGAGAAGACTCGGCTGTCGGCGCGATGGGAGAGGAGCAGCGAGTGACCCCGGATGCGGAGTTCGCAGCAGCTGTGAATGACTCGACCACGTCGCTAGCCGTCGAGAGGCTGCAAGGTGGAGGACCCGCGCCGGTCCTTGTGACCTTTGGCGGCATTTCGGGTGGTCTCTTCGGTCCGCCATTTGAGTTTCTGCGCCAAAGTGATGGTCTTCAGGTGCATCGGGTGTTTCTCAGAGACCTTGAGCAGTGCTGGTATCAACGAGGCGTCCCTGGGCTCGGCGACGATGTCGTAGAGGTCGCCGAGAGCCTCGACGCATTGATCGAAGATCTCGGCGCCACCCGTCGGGTGTTCGTGGGAACGAGCTCCGGCGGATTCGCTGCCATCCTCTTCGGCGTGCTCCTCGGTGTTGATTCAGTCCTCGCGTTCAGCCCCCAGGCATCACTCACCGTCGCTGCACGTTTGCACGCAGGAGATCGACGATGGCGACCGCAGGTGAGAACGGCCAGAAGAGCGAGCAAGTCGCCGCTTCATCGAGATCTCCCAACGCTGCTGACGAAGACTTCGATGCGCGGCACCATCAAGGTCCACTTCAGGACCGACGACCTGATCGACGCCGCCTACGCCAAGAGCCTCGAACGATTCGCTTGCGTCGAAGTCACTCCACACCCCGGCGACCACAGCTTCGTGCGTGAATTGCGAGATTCGAATCAGCTCCGATCGATCCTGACCGATTCGCTCAACGCCTGAGCGCATCGGGAGAGCTGACGGGCGACTCACACAGAAGCGGGCGCTCGACACGCAACCGGCCCGACGAGACGGTGGCGATATCGAGCAAAGAGGACGTAGCAAGACGCGCAGAGAGCGTTGATGCCCGGCAAGACCATGAGCCGAGACAGGAACCTTCGCCAGCCGGTGCATTCCCCGAGCGCTCTTGCAATTGCACGATGACCTCGCTGGGGCGGCGAGCCGACCTCGACCCACCATGCCGCAGCTGCCGCTTCCCGCAGCGTGAAGCCAAGCTGAGCGCAGCCTTCGTCGCCAAGCTCCTGGTACGAGACGACCGCAAGCGTTGGGTCGTTCCAGGAAGCAACCAGCCACTGGCTCAGCTGCTGACACACGCCGCACTCACCGTCGTAGACGATTCGCCCGCGAACTTCGACCGAGTCCACCTCCATGCTCCCAACGCTAGGAGCCGATCTCGCACGGCCGTGCGGGGCGAGGTGACGAGCCCCACCTGATCACCGGTAGCGTTCTGCTATGGCCGACCAGGAGAACTCAATCGCGAGGCTTCGGCCTTACAACCTCACTGCGGGGTGCCTCCACCTCGTCCAAGCGGTCCTCATCGTGGTCCTCGCCAACAGCTTCTCGCTGCCGGTTCGCGCCACCTACATGACCGGGCCTCCGGGGCCAGGAGTCGGCCAGCAGCAGGTCGTCCTCTTCAATCTCAGCTTCGCCGGTGCCATCGCCGCCTTCTTCCTGCTCTCCGCCGCAGCTCATTTCTTCGTGATCGGGCCAGGATGGTCGGCCTACCGGACATCACTGCTGAAGGAGCGAAACCCATTCCGGTGGATCGAGTACTCCATGAGCTCCTCGATCATGATCGTGCTCATCGCCATGCTGGTGGGCATCAGCGACATCGCGGCGCTCGTGGCACTCGTCGGCGTGAACGCGTCGATGATCGGCTTCGGCTGGATGCAGGAGCGCTACGAGCGCCCAGGCTCTGGACTCGGACCCTTCTGGATCGGCTGCGTCGCAGGGATCTTCCCGTGGATCGCCATCGGGATCTACCTCATTGGTCCAGGGGCGAGTCAGCACCCGCCGGGCTTCGTCTATGGCATCTTCTTCTCGATCTTCATCTTCTTCAACTGCTTCGCTCTGAACCAATGGCTCCAGTACAAGAAGATCGGCAAATGGGCCGACTACCTCTTCGGCGAGCGGGTGTACGTCACCCTGTCGCTCATCGCCAAGAGTGCGCTGGCCTGGCAGATCTTTGCCTCGACGCTCGCCTCAAGCACCGCACACTGACCTGAGGGCAAGGCCGCCCCACCAACGCGCTGCGCCCGCTGGAGCGCCAGCGCATCATCGTCCGCTCGCCTCTCCGGACCCGTCTTGACGCATCTATGTTACGTGTATAGTTTTTCACGAAATATAGATCGTCTATAGAACGCTCCTCCGCTGGGTGGCCACCGTCACGCATCGGCTCCCGGCCACGCTCCCGTGCAACGCCAGGGTTGGGGCAGTGAGGAAGGGGAATCGAGTGCAGCCACCACGTCCACCACGTCCCATCGCACGACCGACGCTCCGCGGGCCCCGCTCGCGCCGGGCGCACATGAGCGCATGAGCGCATGACGATCATCGACCCTCGCAGCCCCTGCATCGTCGGCATCGGCCGGGCCACGTGGCGCGACGACCACGCGCTCGAGCCTCTCTCCATGTGGGCGGAGGTGGCCGCTCGGGCGGCCACTGACGCCGGCCTGCCGTCAATCCTGTCGTCGATCGACAGCCTCCACCTTGTTCACTGCATGAGCTGGACCTACGACGATGCAGCCCAGCGCCTCGGCGAGCTCGTGGGCGCTGCTCCGGGCTTCGCCGAGACTTCCGTTCTGGCCGGGACCGCAGGTCAACGGTTGGTCAACTCCGCTGCTGAGCGGATGCTCGCCGGGAGCTCTGAGCTGGCGCTCGTCGTCGGCGGTGAGGCGCTCAACACCCGGCGCCGTCTCGCGGCGGCCGGGCTGCCATTGCCATGGAGTCATCCGGCTGAGCATGCACCGAGCGCTCCGATCAACCTCGACGAGTGGGTCAGCCCAACCGAGTGGGCCCATGACGTGCTCCAACCGTCGGTCACCTTCGCGGCCCTCGACAGCGCGCTGCAGGCCGCGTCAGGTCGGAGCCCCAAGGAGCACGTTGCGCTCGAGGGCCGACTCCTCTCACGCTTGAGCGCGGTCGCTGCGCGCAACGAGCACGCCTGGTTCCCCGTGTGCCGACCCCCAGAGGAGGTCACGACCGTCACCGACACCAATCGGATGATCTCTTCCCCGTATGCCAAGTACATGGTGGCGATCATGGACGTCGACATGGCGGCAGCACTGCTCATGACCACGCATCGGAAGGCTGACGAACTCGGCATCCCCGCCGACCAGCGCGTCTATCTGCGTGGCTGGAGCTTCGGCCGTGACGCCACCCACCTAGCTGGACGTGCGTCTCTCTCCCGCTCGAGGGCCATGGAGCTCGCCTCACGTGATGCGCTCCAGCAGGCTGACCTCGGAATCGACGATGTCGCTCACCTCGACCTCTACAGCTGCTTCGCTTCCTCGGTCCTCTTCGCCACGAACGCGCTCGGCATCGACTCGGACGATGCTCGCGGGCTCACCGTCACCGGAGGCTTGCCGTATCACGGCGGGCCAGCGAGCAACTACACGACCCATGCGATCGCCGAGATGGTGACGCGGCTGCGCGGGAACTCACAGACCTACGGTCTGGTCAACGGCGTCGGCATGCACATGACCAAGCACGTCTGGGCCGTCTACGGCAGCGAACCCGGCCCAGTGGCGCCGCCGGACTACGACGAGGTGCAGCGCCAGATCGATCTTGAGCCCGGCTCTGAGGTGCTCCAAGAGCTCACGGCACCACTGCACGCGACGATCGCTGCCGCCACCACGACCTTCGGCCGAGATGGTTCCCCCAGCTCCGCTCTCGTCATCGCCGACGTCACCGACGACGTGCGCGCCTACGCCAGGACGACGGACCCCGAGCTCGTCGCCTCAGTCCTCGAGGGTGCTGCAGTCGGTCAGGCGGTGACGCTCCGCCCTGTGGGCAACGGCGCCCATGACGTCACTTTACGAACCTAGGGTCGCCGATCAGCTCAGTCGAGCTGTTCGTCACCGGCACCGAGCCGGTAGGCAGCCCCATGGTCGAGCCAGGTGGGCGCCGCTCCTTGGATCTGCTGGTTGGAGGGCTTCGGCGTGACGGCTGCGGTGACCTTCTGATCAAAGTAGAGGGCGATGCAGCCGACCACCACGATGGCGATCAGGACGCCGCGAGCCGTCGAGTCGAGCACCATCGAGGTGGTCCGCAACGGCGAACCAGGCGACGATGGCGCTCCGGCTGGCGCAGCTTGGGCCGCGCCCTCGTCACCGAACATCCCCTCGAACGGCTGGGTCGGCGTGGCCAGGCAGCCATACGCGCTGAACCTGACCGAGTAGCGAAGCACCACGCAGAGCGCCTGGTGCACTGGCTGAGGAAGCTCGCCGGTGAACAGCGAGTAGAACCACATCGCCATGACGAAGAACGCGGCACCGAGGTTCAGGATCTGGCTGATGACGGACGAGGGGACCAACAAGATGAGTCGGAAGAACACCGCTGCTCGGTTGAGCTCGACATGGTCGACATCGACGGTGACCGTGTCGTCAGGCGCTGGGTCGAGGTGTGCTCCTGGCCAGCGGTCGGTGAGCAGGTTGGTGTAAGCACCCACGTTGGCTGAGTAGCGGAGCCATCCAACGATGAAGCGCTGCAGCCCGTCGGGCACCCGGCCAGTGACGAGCGACGCGAACCACGCTGCGACGACCACGAAGAACACGGCGATGGCGAGGAAGAACAGCACGAACCAGATCGGGATGAGCAGGAAGAAGCGGAGCAAGATCGTCCATCGCACCTGTGGGCGAGGTTCGAAGTCGATGGCGACCGTCACGCGAGCGGGCTGCTCCTCGGCGACCGGCACCGACCACGGCGGCTCCTCAGGCGGGGATGGTGGGACCACGCTCATCTCTCAGCCTCCTCGAGCAGCCATCGGGCGATGTCGCCTGCCGAGGTTGTAGCACGAGCCACCTCGGACCTGCTCGATGGGTGCTGCCGACTCAGGCCTCCATGAAGGTGCCATGGAACCCATAGGGCACCCGGACCGGCAGCGGGACCTGCGCGATCGGTCCCTTGGCCACGTCCTGTGCCTCGAGCACCACGAGAGCGCTGCGGTCGACCAGCGGGTCGAAGACGAAGGCCATCACCCATCCTTCGCCCTCGTGGCCGCCCTTGGCAGGCACGAAGCACCACTCCCCTGAGCGTCGCCCACCGTCGGGAAGCCAGCGATCGAGCTTGCCGGTCACCGTGTCGAGGTGCTGACAGCCCCAGAACGCCAGCTCACCGGGCGACGAGATGACCTCGCCAAGCCAGGAGTGCCGAGAGGGGCGACCTCGATGACGCTGGTCGATGGTGGGCAGATCTGCGGCAGGAACGTCAAGGACGACCTCTGAGAATCGAAGCTGTGGGGTCGCTGTCTCGATGCTCCACACACGTCTCGTCGCCGCGCTTGGTTCATTTGACGAGGTGAACGTCGAATCGAGGTGACAGACCTCCATCTTGATCACCGAGCCGTCTCGCCATGCGTTGACCCCGTGGTACACGTAGCAGGGGTCGATCGAGACCCATCGGATCGCGGAGGTCGGGCCGCCTAATGGCATCACCCCCAAACGGGCACCGAGCTCGGGCCGCCACTCGAAGGGCACCGCAGTCGAGGACGGGTCCTTGACCATCTTGATCGCACCCGCCATGTCGAAGGCAACGGGGAAGTCCATGAAGATCACGTCCGATTCGGTGATGGCGAAGTCGTGCATCATCGTCGAGTGCGGGACGTCGACCGGCTCAGAGGAGACGAGCGTCCCTGAGGGGTCGATGACGTAGTACTCGAGGAACGGCGCTTCGAAGTTGTAGCCGAAGGCATGCATCAGGCCCGTGGTCGGGTCGACCTTCGGGTGGGCGGTGAAGTTCCCTGTCAGACGACCGTCGAAATCGACCACGCCGAGGGTCGACAGATCAGACGGCTCGAGCTCGAACGGGAAGCCCACCTCGCCGAGGGAGAGGAACCGTCCGGCATGTCGGCCAACCGACACGTTCGAGAGCCCTGACGCACCACCTGGCTGTCCGCTCGAACCGAGTCCCCCGCCAGACTTCCACAGGGCTGTCTCGACGTAACGGTTCCGGTACCAGGTCGCAGCCCCGCCAGCGAGCTCCACGCCATGGACCATCCCGTCACCCAAGAACCAGTGAGGCGACAGGCCTGAGAGCGGGTTCGAACCGTTGCGGGCGTAGAGCCCCTCGAGCTCCGGTGGCAGCGAGCCGATCACCTCGAGATTGGTGGCGGTGACCTCACGATGCACCGGCGCGAAGTTGCCCTCCAGCCACCAGCGGGTGCGTGCGTCGTCGGGGGGAGCCGTGGTCGCCTCGGCCGGAAACCTGGGTGCAGCCGATCTCCCGGCCGCGCACGCGGCCAGCTCCCCGCCCGCCGCCGAGAGCGCCAGGGTGCCGAGTGCCCCTTGGCGCAGCAAGTCGCGACGTGTGATCCCCTGTCCCCCCATGCTCGGAGTCTGCCATGGACGATGCCTGCGCCTAGGGTCGTGACCATCTCGAAGGTGGGTCGATGTGCGAGCGACACATTCATGGACAGGT
>CAITOG010000062.1 GCA_903893955.1 uncultured Actinomycetes bacterium | reverse complement strand
TGTGAGTGCCCCTTCGCTTCTGTAGCGTTGTCGAACACCTGCACCACCGATGGAGACCACATGCGACCCACCCCCAAGCTCGCTGCCCTCGCGCTCGCCGCACTCGCGCTGACCGCTGCCGCCTGCTCGTCGACGAGCAGCCAGAGCTCCTCGACCACTGCGAAGCCCGCTCCCACCTTTCCCGTGACCACCACCACGGCTGCGACCGGCGACCTGGCTGCATGCCAGCAGACCGTCAAGAGCGAGGTGCTCAACAAGGGAACGCTCACGGTGGCGACAGACAACCCTGTCTACACACCGTGGTTCGTCGACAACACACCGAGCAACGGACAGGGCTACGAGTCAGCGGTGGCCTACGACGTTGCGGCGCTGCTCGGCTTCGGCCACAACGACGTCAAGTGGGTCACCGAGGCCTTCTCCTCGAGCTACGCCCCGGGTCCGAAGAAGTTCGACTTCGACATCAACGAGATCTCCGTCACGCCTGACCGGGAGAATGTCGTGACCTTCTCCAAGAGCTACTACGACACCACCCAGTCGATCGTCGCTCTCAAGGGAAGCCCGATCACCAAGGCGCACAGCCCCAGCGACTTGAAGAGCTACCTCTACGGTGATCAGATCGGCACGACCGGCCTCGCCTACATCAACACCAACATCCAGCCCACGAAGTCGCCTCGCGTCTACAACACCCTCGACCAGGCTGTCTCTGCCCTCGAGACCCACCAGGTGGACGCCATCGTGGTCGACACGCCTGATGGCCAGTACATGGCAACGAGCCAGGTGAAGAACGGCACCCAGGTTGGTCAGTTCCCCTCGACTGGCGAGCACTTCGGCCTGCTCTTCCAAAAGGCCAACCCTCTGGTGACCTGCGTCAACGTGGCCCTCGACAAGATGCGCTCTGACGGCACGCTGAGCGCGCTGTCCACGAAGTACCTCGGGATCTACAACAGCGTCCCCCAGATCCAGCCCTAGGCCACGGTGCCGCCAACGAGCGCTGGCGCTCTCATAGATCGGGACGAGCCGCCGATCTCGCTCTACTCATCGTCGCGACCGCGCCTGCGAGGGCGAGCCGGCACCATCGCCAGCACGGTCTCGACGATCGTCGTGATCGGGCTGATCATCGCTCTCCTGGCAAGTCCGTCTGCTGCGGCCTTCCGAAAGGGCTTCCTCGATGTCCATCAGATGTGGATCGCCTTCAAGGGTGATCCACAGAAGGGCATCCTCTCGGTCGGCAAGGGCTTCTTGCTCAACCTGTGGCTGTCGATCGTGTGCGAGATCATCGTGCTGATCCTCGCCCTCGGGATCGCCGCGCTGCGAATGACCAGGGGCCCGGTGCTCATGCCGTTCCGGGGTGTGGCGATCGCGTACACCGACTTCGGCCGAGGGGTCCCGGTCATCTTGGTGATGCTCTGGATCGGCTTCGGGGTGCCCTCATTGAACATCCCGGGGATCTCGACCCAGTCACCGGTGGTCTACGCCGGCTTCGTCCTCGTCTTCTCCTACACCGCCTATGTCTCAGAGGTCTACCGCGCCGGGATCCTCTCGGTGCCGACGAACCAGGTCCAGGCGGCACGAAGCCTCGGCCTGTCAGCTGGAACGACGCTCCGTCGGGTCGTCCTGCCACAGGCCATCCGCAACGTCCTGCCCGCCCTGCTCAACGACTTCGCCTCGCTCCAGAAGGACACCGCCATCGTCTCAACGTTGGGCGTCGCAGAAGCTGTGCATGCGGCACAGATCGCTGGCGGCGTCGAGTTCAACTACTCGGGCTTCACCATCGCCTCGCTCCTGTTCCTCGCCGTGACTGTCCCGCTCACCCGCTATACCGACCGCATCATGGCCAAGGACCGCAATCGTCGGCTCGCCGGCAACGGTGGTGCCGGAGCGGCAACGAGCTCGCCATGACCGCGCTTTCATCCAACAGCGGGGCTACCGAAGCAGAAGCCGAGGTCGTGCTGAGCCTCCAGGGCGTGCACAAGCGATTCGGCGACCTCGAGGTGCTCAAGGGCATCGACCTGACGGTGCGCAGCCGCGAGGTGGTCTGCCTCATCGGTTCGTCCGGCTCCGGCAAGTCAACGCTGCTGCGGACCTGCAACCTCCTCGAGCCGATCGATGCAGGGACCATCGAGCTCCTCGGCCACGACCTCGGGCACGAGCGGATCGATCCCGATGCGGTGCGTCGGCACATCGGGATGGTGTTCCAGTCCTACAACCTGTTCCCCCACCTGAGCGTGCTCGACAACGTGACCCTCGCTCCTCGGCGAGTGCTCAAGCGCTCCAAGGCTGCCGCCGAGCTGGAGGCGACCGAGCTCCTGGCGAGGATCGGACTCGCCGAGAAGGCGGCAGACTTTCCCGACCGCCTCTCAGGCGGTCAGCAGCAGCGAGTCGCCATCGTTCGGGCACTGGCGATGGGGCCGAGCATCCTGCTCCTCGATGAGATCACCTCTGCGCTCGACCCGGAGCTCGTTGCCGAGGTGCTTGGCTTGGTCGAGGAGCTCGCGCAGCAGGGCATGACGATGGTGCTCGCCACCCACGAGATGGGCTTCGCCAAGGAGGTGGCCGACACCGTCTGCTTCCTCGAGGAGGGACGGATCATCGAGTCCGGTCCTCCCGGCAAGATCTTCGAGGACCCGGACGATCCCGCCACCAGGAGGTTCCTCCAGCGGATTATCGAGGCCGGACGGCTCTAGGCAGCGCCAGGGTCGCTCGTGGCACCAGCCTCGATGAACTGCTTGACGGCGGCGAGCGTCTCGCTGAGCGACGTCGCCGTGAACTCCTCGCGATCATCCTCACCACCTCGAGCCGCCTGCCAGCGGACCAGCCGACCTCGTCGGTCCACCCAACGCTCTGTCAGTCTGACGCCGTCGCCATCCGGTTCGATGGTGAACTCCCATGAGGAGATCTTGAGTGGCCCATAGGTGACGTCGAACGCGAATCGCGACGGCGGCTCGTAGTCCCTGACCGTGGCGACGGTCGACCAGGTGTCACCATCGCGGCTGTTGGTGCCCTTGAACTTGGCGCCGACCGCCGGACCTGTCGCTCCCTTGAGCCAGGTGCCACCAGTGTTCTCAGGAGAGAACCGTCCCATCTGGTCGAGCTGCGAGATGGCATCGAAGACCGCTGCCTTGTCGCCAATGATCATGATCGAGTCAGTGAGCTCCATCACCGAAGGCTACCGATGGCGGTGAGCGCGTGCGTCCTAGACGCCAAGCGCTCGGAAGAAGTCGGGCGGCGCCAGCACATCGCTTGGCTCAAGATCGTGGATGTCGGCCCGACCGAGCCCGAGCAGGGCAGAGTCGATCCCGCCCCGAATGACATCGAGCACGTTCTCGACGCCGGCAGGACCATTCGCACCGAGTCCCCACAGGTACGCGCGACCGATCATCACGGCACGAGCGCCGAGTGCAACCGCCTTGACCACGTCACTCCCCCGACGGATCCCGCCGTCGAGCACGACCTCGATCTGGTCGCCGACCGCATCGACGATGGCGGGGAGGCAGCGGATTGCTGCTGGCGTGGAGTCGAGGTTGTTCCCGCCATGGTTCGACACCGACAGCGCCGTCGCTCCAGTGTCGACCACGCGCTTGGCATCATCGACCCGGCAGACCCCCTTGACCATGAAGGGACCCTCCCAGTTGCTCCGCAGCCATGCGATGTCCTCGAACGTGGGCAGCGGACTCTGCATCCACTCGTAGTACGCACCGAAGAAAGTGGGGGGCTTGGTCCCTGGGGCAGCCATGTTCGGCGTGGTCAGGTTCGGCATGTGTCCGTGCTTGAGGAACGACCAGAGCCAGCGCGGTCGTGCGATCGCCTCGGGGGCGAGCTTGACCATCGACTTGAGGTCCATCTTCTCGGGGATCCAGGGGCTTCCCCAGTCGCGACCGTTCGAGAACGACCAGTCGAGCGTGAGGATAATACCCTTCGCCCCGGCCGCCTTGGCTCGTTCGAGTCGCTGCACCATGGTGTCGCGATCCCCCGACCAGTAGAGCTGGAAGAGAACCTGCGAGTTGACGGCACAGACCTCTTCGACCGATCGGCTGGCGAAGGAACTCAGCCCCATCGCCAGACCGCGGTTCGCCGCTGCTCGAGCGACACCGACCTCGCCTTCAGGGTGAACCGCCTGGACACCCGTCGGTGAGATCAGCACCGGCATCGAGATCTCCTGCCCCAGCACCGACGTGGCCAGCGACCGCTCGCGCGGAAGATCAGCCATGTGGGGGGCGAACCCGAGCTCACCGAACGCGGCCAGGTTGTCCGAGAGGGTCAGCCCCTTCTCAGAGCCCGCGACCAGCGCGGCGTAGACCGACTTTGGGAGGTGCTTCTCAGCGCGGCGCTGGGCCTCGGCCACGCTCTCGAACCAGTCCTGTGCCACAGCACCCCTCCTCAGACGACCGTCCAACTCTACCGGGTGACGCCACTTACCCCGCCGGGCTGCCGCTCGAACGAGCTCGGTAGCGGTCCCGCATGAACATGGCACCAGTGCTGACTCCAGCAAGGACGTCGGAACGCACAGGGCCTAGCCTCACCTCATGGCCGACGGGCTCTTAGCCGATCAGCTGGGCACCACGGATCTGACCGTGTCGACCATCGCCAACATCGGCCCCGGCATCGACTTCTACTTCGGCTTCGCCCTCATCGCCGTGACTGCCGGCACCGGTGCACCGCTCACCATCGTCGCCGCTGCGATCGCTGTGGCCCTGCTCGGCATGGTCGCCGCCGCGTTCACGAGGCTCGAGCCTTCCGCTGGCAGCTTCATCGCCTTCGTCGAGTCGGGATTGGGCCGTCGAGCCGGGGAGGTCACCGCCATTCTTGTCGCCATCGGCTACACGATGGCGATGGCTGGGGTCGTCACCATGTCAGGTGGCTTCCTCGCCGATTCCCTCGAGCGCGCGACAGGCGCGTCCATTCCATGGGGACCTTTGACCGTGGCACTGTCGCTCCTGGCGCTCTGGCTCATGATCAGAGGGGTCAAGCTCTCCACCCGCGTGGTTGGGGCCGCTGTCGCCCTCCAGGTCGGCGTGATGGCGGTTGTCTGCGTGATTGTGCTCGTCGAGCACGGCTCGTCGCTCACTCTCGACCCGTTCCGCTGGTCAAACGTGACCGGCGGCCTGGCAGGAATGTCAGCTGGCTTTCCACTTGCGATGTACATGTTCATCGGCTGGGAGAACGGGCCAGCGCTCGCCGAGGAGACTCGGGATGCTCGGCGAGCTGTCCCTCGAGCCCTAGCCCTCTCGATCGCAGCAGCGACTCTCCTCTTCCTCTTGTTTTCCTATGCCACCCTGATCGGCCTCCATGATTCGACCAGACACCTCGAGCGATCTTCGATCCCCTTCCTCAACGTGGCGGACGCTGCATTAGGACCTGCCGCGTCGCTCGCCTGGATCGTCGGCGTCGTCTCGGTGCTGGCCACGCTTGTTGCCGGCACCACCTCGCAATCGAGGATGCTCTTCGACGCAGGGCGAGAGCACTTGCTGCCGGCCCAACTGGGAAGGGTCCACCAGGTCCATCGGACACCAGCCACCGCCCTGACGACCATCATCCTCACGAGCCTCGCGCTCATCGGCATCTGGGCCGTCGTCCACATCGTGGGGACAGGGACCGGTGCAATGAACGCCGTTGGCCTCTACGCAGAGTTCTCGACGTTCGGCACCATCCTCATCTTCTTCGTCTATGGGCTCTCCGCCCTCTCGCTTCCGCTCTTCGTCTGGCGCTCAAAGCGGGCGCACCTCTCATGGTGGCGGCACCTGGTGATCCCCTCACTCGCGCTCTGTGCCCTCGTGGTCCCGTTCGCGGAGCTGTTCTCCCCCGGACAACCGGCGCCGTACGACCTCTTTCCCTACCTCGCCCTCGCCACCGTGCTTGGCGCGAGTGGTCTCACCTGGGGACGCGCGTTGGTCAGCCGAAGCCGAGCCGGTCCACCATCTCGCTGACGCCGGCGTCGAAGAACGCCTCGTTGTCAGCGACCGAGCCGACGAGGTGGCCGAAGAGCTCGAAGCTGATCAGCCCGAAAATCTCCGCCCAGCACAACACCCCTAAAGCAGCGAGCTCGATGCTCACCCCTGGGAGGAATTCATGCATGACCTGCGGCACCAACACCGCGTGACCGATCTGCGATCGAGAGACGTGGGTGACAGTACCGGCGGCGGTCGCATCCACCAAGATGCGCGCGAACACTGCTGTCCCGCGTGTCGCTGGGCCGATGGTCGCCTCAGGGGCGATGTAGCCGGGCACCGGTGAGCCGTAGACGAGGGCATAGCGATGCGGCTCGGCAAGCGCCCAGCACCGCGCTCCCAGGGCAGCCGCGCGAAATCGGCCTGCGTAGTCTCCTCGCTCAGCTTCGCTCTCAGCGGTCTCGATGGCGGCGCCGAGATCCTCATAGGCATCAGTGATCAGGAGCGTGAGCAGTTCGTCACGACTCGCCACGTGGCGATAGATGGCCGAGGACGCCATGCCGACGTCTCGGGCCACCGCTCGCACCGAGAGCGCCGCAGGACCGACCTCAGCGAGCTGACGCCGGGCTGCGGTGAGGATCGCCTCGAGCATCGCCTGCTTGGCCTGGGCCCTGACTCCAGTCGCCGTCGCTTCCACGGGGTCGAGCCTAGAGCATCTGCGCACGCTGTTCGCACTTGCGAGCACTGCTCGCGTTCTGTACTGTGAGCAGTGCTCGCACTTTCGAGCACTACGACCTCGAGGAGGACACCATGGGCAAGCACGTGATCATCGGCACAGGTGGCGTCGGCACCGCCACCGCCACCGCACTTGCGGCATCCGGCCACGAGGTCGTCGTGGCCAGCCGATCAGGGCGCCAGGTCAACGTCGAGGGAGTGACGAGCCAGCAGGTCGACGCCACAGATCCACAAGCGATCGCTCGACTCGCGCAGGGAGCCGATGCCTTGTACAACTGCGTCAACCCCGAGTACCACCGATGGGCCCAGGACTGGCCTCCGATGGCCTCCGCCCTCCTCCTCGCCGCCGAGATCACCGGCGCAGGACTGGTGACGATGTCGAACCTCTACGGCTACGGGCCGGTCGACCATCCGATGACGACCGCCGACCCACTTGCCGCCTCCTACACGAACGGCGCCATCAGGGCCGAGATGTGGCGTGAGGCACTTGCCGCGCATGAGGCGGGTCGCGTTCGAGCCACCGAGGCGAGAGCATCCGACTTCTTCGGTCCCGGCGTGGTCGATCAGTCAGCGTGCCTTGGACGGTTACTGCCTCGGCTGCTCAACGGCAAGAAGGTCAGCGTCCTCGGCAACCCTGACCAGCTGCACACCTGGACCTACGTACCTGACGCAGGCGCCACGCTCGCTGCGCTTGGCACGAGTGAGGACGCGTGGGGCACCGCCTGGCATGTTCCCTCCGGCCCGCCGCTCACCCAGCGCGAGCTCCTCCAGGAAGCTGCACGGGTGGCCGGCGTGGCGCCAGCACGGGTCGGCAGCATCCCCCAGGTCGCCTTCGCTGCCGTCGCTCTTCTCCAACCGAAACTTCGCCCGCTCAAGGACACCAGCTACCAGTTCACCCGACCGTTCATCATGGAATCTGACGCGACCACCCGAGCCTTCGACATCAAGGCCACCGACCTCGACACGGCGCTTGAGGCCACGATCGAGGCCGCTCGAGCTGCCTAGTGGTGGCGGTGCTCTCGCATCGTCGTGGTGATGTAGGTGATCGCCGCGGTGATCAGGCAACCAGCCACAGCCAACAGACACCAGAAGAAGACGGCGTAGTCGATCAAGGTCCCAACACCTGGAATACCAGGCATGGTGCCCCTGATCGCGGGGAGGGCGAAGAGCATTGCCCCGAGCCAGGCGAAGAGCGAGAACTCGAGCGGCTTCGAGCTGATGATGGCCGAGTAGGTGATAGCCACTGCGATGACAGCGAGTGAGACCATCATGAAGAGCTCGAAGAAGGCGAACGCCCGTGTCGCGATCCCACGATGGACGGCGATGTTGACCGAGATGGCTCCGTCCGGCCACACGCCGACCTTCGAGACGCTCAGCGCCCAGTCGTGTTGGTTGGCGTTCACCACCAACTGAGCGGGCACCGGGGTCCCGAGTTTGACCTCTTTTCCAGTGGGGCTGACCGCCACCTCAGACAGGCGCACGGTGAGCAGCGTGCTGTAGCTGTCGATCGGGTACTGGCTCAAGTCGCCGTTGATGGTGAGTGAGAGCTGGACCGGCGGCGGGATCTCGCCCGCAGCCAGGGTGATCGAACCGCCGGCGTACCCGTCCGCATCGATGTTGAGGCTCTTGGCCAGGGCTCCATCGGGCAGCGAATAGGTGCCGTGAGGTTCGACCGTGACCCGGACCTGCATCGTGCCGGCTACCGGTGAGATCTCGAGGATGTGCGCGGCCACAGTGACATAGTCGGGACCGCGTGAGCCTTCGATGCCGTAGAAGGTGTGGGGCTTCGCATCTTGCCGCGCGGTCTGCGCACGGCCGATGAAGGTGAGCACCTCGACGATGACGATCACCGCCAAGAACGAGGCGATGATGATGCGACCGAGCCGACGCTTTCGACGGTAGGTCGTCTCCACATCCTCCTCGACTGCAGGCTCAGCCGAGGTCATCGCACTCGTCTCTCTTCTTGCTCATCGCCCACAGTCTCACCCACGGGACCGAGCGATCGCCAGCCCAGCGCAGGATCTCAGGCCACTGCGACTGGTGCCGCCAGCGCCTCTTGCATAGCTGTAGCGCCGGCTCTCAGCGCGGCGTCTTGTGCGGCGTCGACCACCCCGAGCAGCTCAGCCATTGTCGCTGCCGTCTGCGCGTCAGCTTGCGCCCGTGCGGCTACCAGGTCATCGGTGAGGTCGACTCTGTCTTCATCGCTGTAGCCGTGGAGGCCAAACATCATCCCGTCGCGATCCGACTGGACTGCTGCCGCCCCGCTGAGTCCGGCCGCCTTGATGGCGTCGGTGTGGACGCCGCCGCGCAGCTCGCGAAGCACGATGCACCAGTAATAGGCAGCAGCCACCGCATCATCGGGGGCCCCGAGGGCGAGATACCCGTCCGCGATCGGCCACCGACCAGAGGGCAGCGTCGTGGCGAGCGCAGCCGCTGCTGCCGAGAAGGACGTGAGCACCTCGGCATCGATACCGCCGAAGGTCGCGTGCGCGAAGGAGGCGGCGGCATCGAGGTGCCGGGCGACCGCGTCCTGACGATCGGCGAGCGATCGTGCCTTGTCCATCATGGCTGCGACCATGCCGTCTTTGAAGAAGTAGAAGATCTCATCGACCTCCACCGCGTCGATCTCGCCCAAGACCCCACCCCGACCAGCGGCGTAGAAGGTGACGACGTCGAGTTCGATGGTGTCGCCGACGGCGACAGCCTGCGGCGAGAAGTAGAAGGCCTCACCGATGTGTC
>CAITOG010000061.1 GCA_903893955.1 uncultured Actinomycetes bacterium | reverse complement strand
CCGAAGGGATCGAGACGGCCGATGCTGCCTCGACGACCGTCGGCTCGAGGTCGAGGACCTCGAATAGCCGCTCGAAGGAGACCAGTGTCGTCATCACGTCGAGCTGGACCGAGGAGAGCTGCGTGAGCGGTCCATAGAGTCGGGCAAGGTACGCCGTCAGGGCCACCACGGTGCCCACCTGGAGGGTCCCGTGGATCGCCGCCACACCGCCGAAGCCATAGGCGAAGGCCGTGGCGAGGGATGCGGTCAGTGTCAGGCTGATGAAGAACACGCGTGAGTAGGTCGCCTGCGTCACGCCGATGTCTCGGACCTTCGCTGCCTTGGTCTCAAAGTTGGTCGCCTCGTCCTCTGGGCGCCCGAAGAGCTTGACGAGCATCGCCCCTGAGACATTGAAGCGCTCCGTCATGACCATGTTCATCTCTGCGTTGACGTCGAGACCCTCACGCATCATCGAGCCGACTCGCTGGCCAACTCGTCGGGCTGGAATCAAGAAGATCGGCAAGAGCAACAGCGCCACCAGGGTGATTTGCCACGACAGCACGAACATCGTCGCGAGCACGATGACCACCAGCACCGCATTGCCGACCACGTTGGAGAGCAGATCGGTGAAGGCCTGCTGGGCGCCGATCACATCGTTGTTGAGTCGGCTGATCAGCGCGCCGGTCTGGGTTCGGGAGAAGAACGCGATCGGCATCGACTGGATGTGGCGGAACACCTTGGATCGCATGTCATAGATGAGTCCCTCGCCGATCGCCGCCGAGATCCGTCGCTCCACGATCGAGAGACCGGCGTCGGCGACCGCCAATGCCGCCGCGAGGAGCGCCAGCTGCACCACGAGCGTCTGGTCCTTGCCGATGATGCCCTTGTCGATGAGCGACCTGAGGATCAAGGGGTTCAGCGCCGTGACGACGGCATCGAGCACCACGGCGAGCATGAAGACGACGAGGGTGCGTCGATAGGGCCGGGCAAACGAGAGCATCCGCCGGGCGGTGCCTCGAGCGACCCGGTGCTCGAGCACGGTTCGATCACGTCGCATCGAGCGCATCTGCGCCCACCCGCCGCCGCCTCCACCGCCGCGACCTCCCGGCACGTGGCCCATCGACATCTAGACAGCTCCTCGCAGCAGCGACATCAGGCCATGGTAGGGACCAACGACGAGATCGATTCCTAGACCTCGGGACGCAAGGCAGCCTGGAGCTGCTCGGACACCGGGGTGAACTCGGGCATGACGAAATCCCGCCGGAGCCAGTTGCCACCATCGACCACGAGGGTGTGCCCGGTGATGAACGACGCGAAGGGTGACGACAGCCAGGTCGCTGCCCATCCGATCTCCCAGCGCTGCCCCAAGCGACCCGCCGGGGAACGACGAGCATCGACATCCTCACCGGTGGTCCGAAGTGCCTTGAGATCCTCTCGCATCTCCTCGTGGGGGAAGAGGCCGGGGGCGATTGCGTTGACCCTGACGCCGTCGGGGGCCCATTCGACCGCCAACGACTTGGTCATGTTCACCACCGCAGCCTTGCCGGCCGCTGCGTGCGCCATCCCCGGGCCACCTGAGAATGCTTGGGTCGCCACGATGTTCACGATGGATCCGGGCTCCTTGGCACCGGCGGCACGTCGATGCAGCTGCTGGCTGCACAGGAACGTCCCGTCGACCACGATCCTGCTGACCGCCCGCCACGCGTTGGCGCTCATCGACGAGGCGAGGACCGGAAAGTTCGCCGCTGCGTTGTTGATGAGGATCGTGGGAACCCCGAGTGCTGCCTCGATCTCGTCAAAGGCTCGCTCGACCTGGTCGGCTTCCCTGACGTCGCACTCGGCATGGGCAGCTCGACCGCCGACCTCTTCGACGGCGGCCACGCCACGTTGGCGATGCCCCTCATCCCTCGAGACAACGCCGATCGCCGCCCCAGCTCGCGCGAGCTCGAGTGCGATCGCCCGACCGAGGCCGGTGCCACCTCCGGTCACGATCGCCACCTG